>JAOUCZ010000324.1 GCA_029859505.1 Lysobacterales bacterium
ACCTACCATGCAATTCAAAAGTTTATTGGCAGCATTTTCGACTTTTGCCATATTTTTCCTGTTTACCGTTGGAGCAAGTGCCGCGCCAAGCGGTAATAAACCAATGAAATACTACTGGGAAGACGAAATTGGTAATCCCGAAGTGTACGAGCAACCATTTCTTTCCTGTGATGGATTCGATGTAATCCTGCATATCGAATTCAGCGGATGGTGGATGGTCCATCCTGAAACCCCTGGCAAAGGTCATTGGGAATCATACTTCAGCTTCTCCGGAATGAGGGTTTTCAACGCAAACAATCCGGACCTTTACATGGACGGCGTTCCAGGTGGAAAGTGGAACCGTAAATGGACTGGTGAGGCATTTGGCAGCAATCCTATCGAAACCGGTGTGCAATTAATGCTCACCATCCCTCATTACGGGGTGATTTACCGCGATGTGGGTAGAATCGAAATTGATTGGGACACCTTTGAGCCAGTAGTATATGTTGGTCATTGGGATTACCTAGATGGGTTTGATGAAGACCTGGTTGCGCTCTGCGACGTGCTTGCCGAGTGAACTGGACCATCGGTTGATCATTGGGAAACTAAAGCTAACCGTGACATAACCACATTGGGTCGGGCCGTCGTGCTGGCGGCCCGTTTCCTTATCTGGAATTTCCGACTACTGCTATTCGCTTTGCTGAAATTTGGGCTTAGCGTGAGACCGCTTAAAACCAGTAAGCTGCCACTGGATTCGTGCAGATTTCAGCAACACGAATAAACGGTTCCGGCCTATTCTGTTGAAAAACTCCAAATTTGAGTAGTGCTGATTTTTCGTTATATGTCGGTGTCTTGGAAAACTCAATGCAATTCATGCTTGTGACTGCGCGAGAGGCTCTGTAGCGAACTTTCAGTTAACCTTAATACCCTCTCGTATTTGAAAATAATAAATGTTCCTGAAGCGCCTGGAATTTTTCATCGGCGTGGAAAACAGAGTTTTTCAACACAATAGGCCAAAAGGAGCCCTTCATAACATCACAAATAAACGAATTTGCTCCGCCGCTTGCGCTCGTCATAGCTTCAGACTGCCATGCATCCCGGCAGCAGATCAGTTATTGACGGACGATACAGAGCATTTACGGCGTCACCATCCGTTCTGCCGCAGCGAAGGACAATATCTCCCCCCTGGATTCCAGGTTCTGCATGTGTTTTTGCATGGCTTTCCTGCGTTCCTGGTAGCGCGCCAACCAGTTTGAAAACTCAGGCTCATTACGAAGAGGGTCCAACAACAGGCTTTCTTCAACTGTCAAGCCAAATACATCCCTGTTAAATACACCTCCTTCCGCTCCGGGGAGCGTTTTTTCCAAAAAGCCCATCGCTGCAGCCTTATCGCCTTTTCGAGCAGCCAAGCCGACCCTGGCATAATGGAGGTCGCCAAACAGGCCGGCTTTCATGGCCACGGGGCTTTCAAGAAGTTCAGCGGCAAATGCGGCAGAATCCAGATCAGGATCCGCGATCTCCGAAGCCAAAATTTGTGCAAGCCCTGTATAGTAGTCAAATTCACTCGGCACCGGGCCACGGGCTTTGGCTTGTGTCAGCATCGTGTGGAGTTTTTTAGATTGTTGCAAAGAGCATTCTGCCATACGTGAACCCAGACAGGCGGGCAAGCGGCGCATCAAAAGTCCAATGTTAAAATCACCCGGAGTCTCCAATGTAGCCAACAGGCTTAGTGCTTCCTCGTACTGTTGCGCGGCAACCAGTCGTTCAATTTCAAGCTGCTTTCCCGAATCCGACTCGTCCCGGTTGCGAAGTAACAATTCTATCCACTGTCCGGCACGTAAGAAATCGGATGCAGCGAGCCAGGCCTCAGCCAAAGCCATCTGGCCGGCGAAACTGTTCGGGTGCTGTTTCAACAGGCGGGACGCGTAACGCGCACCTTCATCCGGTCGGCCCTCACGCTCCAGCAGATCTGCCAGATCGTTGTAATACATACCCTCCGCGGGTTCCAGTTCAATCGCCAGTTTGAGTTGCTCAATGGCTTGTTGGGGACGGCCAAGGCTTAAATACACGTAATGCTTTTGTCGATAAACAATAGCCGATGTCGGGTCAATTTCATGAGAGCGATTCAAAAGCCTCAGCATTTCCTCCGGGTCAGACTGATTGCCCTGCAGCGCAAGTCCGCTCAGGCCCGACAAGGAATTTGGATTTAGTTCAAGTGCCTTCCTGAAATGCCGGGCCGCCTCCAGTTTTTCATCTTTGCGGTGCGCGACCCATCCCATTGCACTATGTGATTCAGGCAGCGTTGGGTCAAGACGCAAGGCCTCTTCTGCAGATTTTTGAGCCTCGGCAATCAACCTGTCACGTTCCTCAGAAGAATCCGTAGCAAACGCCAGAACACTCCAGGCTTCGGAAAGATGCACCCACGCCAATGCATAGTTCGGGTCAAGCTCCACGGCCTTTTGAAGCAAGCGGATTTTTTCGTCATCTTCCGCCCGCATATCAACCATTTCATCGACAGTTCTGTCTTGATTAAGCGCGCGTATGACCAGATCGTAGGCTTCCGGATTATCTGTGCTGTCACGTAGCATTCGTGCCTGTTCAGCATCTGACAGGCTGAGTTGGAACTGGTCTACGATGCGGGAGGCTACCTGGTCCTGCAAATCAAAAATATCACCCGTGGTGCCTTCAAAACTCTGTGACCAGATATGGACCCCATCCTGGGTTCGAATTAATTGGGCAATAATTCGAACCTGTTCACCTGCACGCTGTACGCTGCCTTCAAGAATGGTCTCTACCCCCAGCAGCTGTCCGATTTCACGCACATCCTTGTTTGAACCCTTGAATTGAAATGAGGAATTACGCGCTATTACTTTCAGATCGGATATCTGTGCCAGTTTATGAAGCAATGTGTCTGCAAGGCCATCGGCAAAATACTCATTGTCCTTGTCACTTGAAAAACTTTCAAAAGGTAGAACTGCGATAGATCGCCCAACGGCATGCGGCCCGATCGCTGTATCTCCGGTTTCTGTTTCGCCATCGGCTAATTCTGTACCCGTTGAGAGAGAGACCTCTTTCTGAAACCTGGATTCCCAAATAAAGTATCCGAGAGAAACCAGTAGCAGGCCAATGACCAATACGTTGATGACCCGACCGGAACTGCGTTCTGCATCTGCTATATCGCGGTCTCTTTTCAGACCGTCAGAGGTTATTTCAAACATCCACGCTAACACCACCACTATAGGTAAACCGATAACAACAACACTCACCACGATCGGGCCAATAGTGTCGGGCAGGTTGAGTAATTCGCTCAGTACTTCTGTTAGCTGTAGCAACAACCAGGCGCCGATCAGATAAGCAATGGATACACGAATGACTTTTCGACGTTTGAGCTCATTGAGAAAGGACAATTGCAGACTCCCCTGCTTATTGTTGGTTTTTAAGCATAGTTTGCTTTACCAGTATAATCCAAACGAATCATTAACAGTGTTGGTTCGCGATCGAACCCTGAGGAAGCCATGCTTTAGACGACCGTACTTCAGGTACTCATCGAATTCGCGGCGGAAACGAGCGCGATTTGCGAATGACCGTTTCTGGCCTATTGTGTTGAAAAACTCTGTTTTCCACGCCGATGAAAAATTCCAGGCGCTTCAGGAACATTTATTATTTTCAAATACGAGAGGGTATTAAGGTTAACTGAAAGTTCGCTACAGAG
>JAOUCZ010000325.1 GCA_029859505.1 Lysobacterales bacterium
CCCGGTTGGATAAGCCGCATCAAGCCGCGTTGATTCTTTATGCTCAAATATCGGGCTGAAGCAGGCCGCCTTGCCGGTCTGTCTCCAATGATCAATACCTCTTGCCAACCCGATTGACTCAGCCAGGCTATAAAACTTCTGAACCGCCCTGGCCGGTCTGACCGGTGGTTGTAAATTAATCGGGTTTCATCCTGAGACCATTTCAATGATTGGAACAAAGCCCGTGTGCTTGTTATGTCGTTGGCCGAGAAGGCCATTGCCACCTTCGCGCCACCGTATTCGGCGACATGGAAATCATAACGGTCATCCGGCAGGTTGAGCAACGTCTGTAATGCCAGGACTGAATCAAAACCAAGGTGACTAAGCACCGTCAGGGCCAAACCAATGTTGGAGGCCTTGTAAGACTCTCCAGCATCACTGGCAGGTTCGGCGAATTTTAGCTGGCAATGCCTGCGTTTGAGTAAATTCAGTAAATGGCCGTCAGATTTCAGACTGACTGGAAGAATAACCTGGCCGTGGGCCGGTATGCCTGTCACCAACACCTGGGCGGCACTGGCGCTTGTAGGGCCCCAAAGCTCCTGATGATCCGGCATGGTATTGGTTAAGACGGTGATTCCCGGACGTAGCCACTGCCCTGCCAGGTTTTGGTATTCAGGGGTTATTGCGCTATTTTCCAGGACAATACCCTGAGTCGACGCTGGTAACCGTCTGAGCCACCAGCGCATTTCCTCAACGTGAGCACCGGCAGAACGTGAAATCGTGCGGATGCCATCCGAACCCAGTTCGCGTGGAACAATCCCTGTGATTCGGGCATAGGTTTGTAAGCCCGCAGCCTGCATGGCGGCATAAAGCAATCGTACGACACTGCTCTTGCCACGACTCCCTGTCACCAGGATTCGCTTCTGCAAACTGCGTTGTGTTACACCCTCTAGCGTCACGTTCCTTTAACCATTACTCGGATAAATAAAATCCGACACCCTGGTCGGACAATTCCTGAAAACCGGGAAGACCTTCGATCACAAGCCCTTTTCCTTCCCTGACATACTCAAGATTGTCAGCCAGTAATTTGACCGTTGTCACATGCCGGGCGGTCCGTTCTGCTATCGGCTCATCACCATTTTCGTAGTCAACATAAAGCCGATTCAGCCCTGCAGACTTTTCATACGCTTTATCCGCACCGGTAAGTATGAGTGCTTCGTCGGTTCTGCCACGGAATCGTCCGGCGCTGGGGTTACTGGTTTCAAGAAGCATGGCCAGTACATCCGCATTATCACCCCATTCACGGTGATTCAGCCCACGCAGGTTTTTGGGTGAAGGTTCAAGCCGTATGGGTATACCCTCGAATTCCAGTTCCATCGCCACCATGGCGGCCAATTCCATGGCATTTTCATGAGCAACCATCGCCTCGACCACCGGGTACTCCGGGGAGGCTTCGTGCAAATCGATGGCGAGGTCAACCTCTTCCGCTAGGATCAGCTGCATAAAACCATAGGCCAATTGTTCTGTAATACCTCCGTCCGCCACGCCCGGATGGGCACGGTTGAGGTTGCTTCTCTCCATACCCGCCATGGTTTGGCCCGAAGCAGGGTGAATATAAATGTCGGGATTCGGCCACTCATACACCGGGTTGGTGGTTCGTGAACCATAACGAAACTCTCTGCGGTTGCCGCCCTGGGTTGTGAAGCCGAAGGTTTGTGGATGGGCATCCTGCGGAAAAGTGTGCGAGCGCCCCATCATGTTGGCATAGGGAACAATGATCAGCCTTCCCCGGCTGACCGCGGCACGCTCAAGCATAACGACGGCTGCGGTAACACCTGCGGGTTCGTTGGCATGTGTGCCGCCGAGAACCAGTAGTGTTCCGCCGGCCTCTGTTCCTTCCTGTATATAAACATCGGTATCCGCCGGTGTGCCCCTGATACCTTCAAAATAATCACTCAATTGCTTTTTAACGAAACCCTCGTGGGGTACCACCCTGTCGACACCCGCAGCAGGCGAACGCATTTCGAGGTAGCTTCTTCCACTGATCGCGGCGATGGCTATCGCTACAAGCAACATCGCTGTCGCCGTATACACCGTGGCCATGTTTTTCTTCTCAAACATCGATCAACCTTTACTTGATAAAAAATGCCCGCAAAATTAACGGTACCAAAACCATGGCAGCGACAAACTGCTCACGCAGGGATTTTTCCCGATAGAGACTACGTACAACCAACACGATGGCCAGTACGTTAATCACCCAGTAAATCCATTTCAGATCCATTACAACTCCTTCATTAACCGGTTCTAATAATCGGCTCTCTAAACCGACTCTTTAGAGCAACCATCTCAAAACAGATCAGCCGCGAGAATGATCATGATGCCCCAGACGGCAGTTACCAGCGCAGGCAACATGCAAACCTTGAGAACCGAAAAGTAATTTTTAACACCGACCACCTGGGCAGCGAATAAGCCCGCCAGTGCCGTGGGCGGCATCAGGTCACCCAGGCCGGCGATCAAACTGAGTGCCGAACCAACCACGATCTCGTCACGTCCCAGCAAGGCCAGCAGAAACGGCACACCCAGAACCGTCGCTGAACCGAAGGATGAAACCGCGCCAAAGATTGGCATGGAAGTGGCAATACCGATATAGAGCAGCCATTCAGGCAAAGCCAGCGCGGACACCACGAAAAAGCCCCTGACACCGGTCAGGGTCATGATCTGGATAAACATACCGACACCGACCAGAATGCCTGCAACCGGCAGAGCGGCTTGCACGGCCTCGGTCGCGGCCTCAAATGGATTCCATTTGCGCCCGACCAACATGCCACTGGCCGCCGCCAGTAGAAATGCCAGTGGCATACCGAGCGATGGTGCATATTGCGGGAAAATACGCTCTCCTCCAAGCAGGATAATCAGAACAAAAAACGGCAACATCAGGCGTGGTGTCAGGGCGACCCTGGACATGCGGGACAGTTCTTCATCCAGCGCTTCATTCTCCCCGGCGCCCTGGTTTGCTGACTTTTTCAGTGAGGGAAACATCAATAACATACCAGTGAAGATCGCCAGCGGTACCGTACAGATCAGCAAGGGAATTCCAAAACCAACATAGGGCATATCAATACCACCGCCAATAATCATGGCCGGGATATTGATCGGGGGTGCCGTCATGCCATAGATCGCAGCCATGGCAATTGCTGCTGCTGCTTTCACCGGCGAGACACCTAGTTTTAGCAGCGTCGGAGTCACAATTGCACCTGAAGTCAGGACTGCGGCAGACGACGAACCTGTGATCATTCCCGGCAGCATCAGCAGTACGGTAATACCCATCGTCAGACGGAAAGGCAAGGTACGGAATCTGCGAATCATCCAGGCAGCGGCAGATTCCATCAGACCAATATGCTGAACGGTCTTCATAAATATCATGGCGCTGAAGATGATCAGAATCGTATCAAGGTAACCGAATGAACCTTCAATCAGGTGATCGACCGGCACCCCGTTGCCGGAACCCAGCGCACCCGCGATCGCGGCAATGGCCAGTGCCACGGCAATCGGTTGCTTGAAAGCAAACGAGGCAAGGGCGAAAACGCCTACCATGACAATGGTGTAATAACCTTCCGGCCAGAACCATTCCATCGTTTTACGTGACTCCTATTTAGTAAGGCGTAATGGTTTACGCGTG
>JAOUCZ010000326.1 GCA_029859505.1 Lysobacterales bacterium
AACTCATTCCATAATATTGTTTGAATTTGAGACCGTCCTTTTCGATGAGATCTCCTCCGGACTGCTCAAAGCCTGAGAAAAATTGTCCACTCATCAGAAAGTCAGCACCCCCGCAAAATGCCTTTGCCGCATCACTTGGATGCACTGCGCCACCATCTGACATGACAAGTCCAACGCCTGTTGCAGGGTTGCTGATACCATGTGCAGCATCCGAGCATTCAATAACCGCGCTCAATTGCGGGTAGCCAACCCCTGTCATCCTGCGGGTGGTACAGGCGCTTCCGCTTCCGATACCAACTTTGACAATGTCGACTCCACGCAGGAGGATTTCTTCAGTAATTTCATTGGTAACACAGTTACCGGCGATAATCGTATGCTTGGGACACAGGGCCCGAATCTTTTCAACATTCGAGATGAAGCGCTCCAGGTAAGCATTTGGTACATCAAGCACGATGAAATTGAATTGATCACCCAAGCCTGCATCAAGTACGTCATTCAACTTCTCAAAATCCTCATCCCGGATTCCGAGTGAATACGCGACATAATCGGCATGTCCAAAGCTGGCAAAAAATGTTTTCAGTTCCGTCAAGGAATAGTGTTTGTGCAAGGCAGTAATCATCTTGTGCCTGACCAGCGCGTGAGCCATCTCAAAAGTGCCGCTTGTATCCATATTGGCCGCAACAATAGGTATTCCACTCCAGCTACGGCCGCTGTGAATGAATGTAAAGCTACGTTCCAGATCTACATTTTTACGGCTTGTTAAAGTGCTGCGTTTGGGACGTATAAGCACGTCTGAAAAATCCAGTTTTATATCGTTTTCAATTCTCATGTGATCACCCAATCGCTCATGCTCTGCGAGTATATACCAAACAATAAAATGACAAACAGACGGAGATCAGCTTAGCGACCTATGTGGAAAATTGACCTGGTCCTGATGGGTGGTTTTGAAAATCCATGGATTTCCAGATTTATGGGGCTCAACCTTATCTTCTGTCGATTGTTTTTTGTAATCGTTACTATTCAGGCACTTCATCGAGCTCAACAATGATTTCACCCGAATTGACACCCGTTTCAATTGTAAGCACAGCATCGTTGAATCCTTCCGCGCTAACCCGCATAGTGTGCAAACCGGGCCCGAGACCGGTAAACAAAAAACCTCCGTTCAGGTCAGTGGTGGTTTTACGAATCGAAGCACTTTGCACGCCATCCAGGCTGAAGTCCCACATCAACGTGATGCTTGATGCGACCACTGGCTCGCTAAACATATTTATCACCTGCCCCTGAAGTACATTGAGTCCAGTGTCGAGGACTACGGTGACGGGTTCTTCCGGCTCCGGAGACACATACATACCCTTCACGGTTAACACCGGGTATGAGTTGGTACGAAACAATGCACCGCCAATAGGGAAATCTTTAACGCTGAAAAAGCCCTCTTGATCACCTGTAACACTGACAGATTGACCGCTGGCAATTGTGCTATACAGCGTCAGGAAAAATCCACTGACCGGATTGCCATCCAGATCGATCATCCAACCTGAAAGTTCACCCTGTTCAGTCAGCTCAAGCACGATATCCAGCTCCAGACCATCATCTGGAACTACCAGGGGGCTTATGTCCTTATTCCGGTATTTGGAACCGGGCCGAATCGAAAGCTTATAGTCCTCACCCGGTTCGACCCGTTCGAAATAGTAGTTGCCGTTGACATCACTTTGAGTGCGATGCTTTGTCTGCGACCGGGATGTGAGTATGTTGAGAGCCTCACCAACCACCGGGCTTCCTTCCGTGTCTCTAAGGTTGCCACTGACGGTGGTCAACTTGTTAATCGGCTCCATTTCCACATCAAGCTGCAGACCTTTACCCAGATCGTCCAGGTCTGCAGGATTGATGCGAATTCGTTGCTTTCGATAATCCTCGTGCTCAAAGTAAATGCTAAGTTGGAACTTGATACCACGCATGGCTATATCAAGCTCATATTCACCCTTGGAGCCACTGGTGGTTCTGTGGGTGGTTGGGCTGGTAATGATTTGCACATCATCTATTGGCTTACCATCAGTGCTGCTCACTGTGCCGTAAATCCGGAAGTCCCATTGCAGCACCAGTACCAGCCTGACATTAAGCGTACCTGCCCTAACCGTGGTTTCGCTTGGCGCAATACCTTCAACAGGAGCAAGGCGAACCAAATACTCCCCATCCTCCAGTTCACCAAACAGGAACCCGCCATCGAGGTCAGTGAAGATTGATTGCACGTTTTTAGCCAACAGAAGGACACCGTCAGAACCACTGAGCCTCTCTACCAGCACTTCGACGTTGGGCTGAGGAATGCCATCCTCGTCCTGCACCAATCCGCCAATGTAAAACAGCTCAGGCTCTTCATCGTCCCAGAAGTCCGAATCAACAGGGCCAACCCTGGCCGACTTGCGTGGTTCGGATGCCGGGGCATCGGACGGCGAATTGCTATTCACCTGCTCTGCAGATGAGCTTGGGTGTTTGACTGAGTCTTTTTGTTTGGAACTTCGATCACCTTGATCAAGGGGTAGCTTTAGTGTCTTCTTCTCATGCTGCGCAAGTTCTTCCCCGGCATCTGAATTAGCCAGATCATCCGACGGATTATTTTCAACCCCCAAGAGCAAGATGCCAGCCACGAGACCAACAAGTACCAAAGCCAATATGAGCCATTTCTTCATGCCGGGTGTTGGCAGCCTTGAGTAGTTTGTGAACTAATTAGCAAATTATTTTGACTGTTTTCCTTAGGGATAATTCATTTAAATGAAGTCAAATAATGGGCGACTCCCTAAAGAAAATCAATAACCTTACCAGGACCTCTGTTTAACCCAGACAGGAACGATAGTCCTGTCTTTTACAAGCATCGGGAATGGACAAAAGGTTTTTATGTAACAACGAGATGACTGACATCCCTGTAGAGCTTCAGCTTCCCTGCTCTTGCCATCCTTGGCCTCCTATGTGTAATTTGCACCAATTGGAAGCGGCTTTATACTGTAGAAGCTGACAGAGTTCAGTGTTTTCTCTGACTCCTATCGCTCTATCGAAGGAATTCTGACAATACAGTTTTATACTATCTATACTTGCCCCAGTTAATACTTCTCCCATATTGAGATAACAGCATGAAATTATTGATTCGCAACCTTGCCCGCACGACCACTGAAAAAGAGCTGCGGTTATTGTTTGAGGCGTATGGAACCGTGCAGTCATGCACGTTGGTGATCGACAAAGCAACGGGTGGATCGAAGGGCTTTGGGTTTGTGGAGATGGCCGGGCCAGGTGAATCAAGAGTGGCAATGAAAAAACTCAATGGTAAAGCTGTTGCTGGTAACAGAATACGCGTCAAAAAGGCCCAACAGAAACCTGGCTCAAACAGCGGGAACAAAGGCGAACAGCAGGCTGACGACCCGAAAAAAAGCTGAATCAAACGCACACACTATTCCGAATGCCTTAAATTACCTGTTGTTTGTTGTTTTCTTTTGGCTAAATGGCAGGAAAAATACACCCACGACTTTCACAGAAACCTCAACCATCCTTAAACTGGTCAGCAAGTACAGTTTTTGTTTCTTCAATAAAAGCGTCTATATCTTCAAACAGACCGGACGAGAACTTCACTTCCACTTCTTTCGGGTCTTCTGCGGAAA
>JAOUCZ010000014.1 GCA_029859505.1 Lysobacterales bacterium
CTGGCCGGCATGAAGCCATTGCCGGGCACACGCTACCCGGTACTGGTTCCCAACCTGAAAGGTTTTGAGCGTGCAATAGAGGCCGGCGTAACAGAAATCGCCGTTTTCACAGCAGCCTCAGAAAGCTTCAGCCAGCGCAATACCAACTGTAGTATTGAGGAATCCCTCGCAAGGCTGGAGCCCGTATTGGAGCAGGCAAAAGCCAATCATATCGGGGTTCGAGGCTATGTCTCATGTGTGCTCGGCTGCCCCTACGAGGGTGATATTGAGGCTAAAGCCGTAGCCGCAGTCAGTAACCGGCTGATGCAACTGGGATGTGATGAGATATCTCTTGGAGACACCACAGGTATTGGCACGCCCTCACTGGCAAATGCTTTGGTCAATACGGTTGGTACCGTTGTGCCGGTCGAGCAACTGGCGGTACATTTCCACGACACCTACGGACAGGCACTGGCTAATATTCTTGCCTGCCTCGACGCCGGCGTCCGCATTGTTGACTCCTCTGTTTCCGGCCTGGGTGGTTGCCCTTATGCCAATGGTGCCACTGGCAATGTGGCCTCTGAAGACGTGGTCTACATGCTGCACGGCCTTGGCATGAAAACGGGTATTGACCTGTATGAACTGGCACAAACAGGCGAATGGATTTCAAAACAGCTGGATCGCCCTAATAACAGCAGGGCGGGTCTGGCACTGAGTTTATCCGATGCACAGCATCGTAATTAATTGACACGTAGTGACACGAACGGGAGTTTTACATCATGCAACTGAATGAAGCTAAAGCACTGATAACCGGCGGAGTTTCCGGTTTGGGTTTGGCAGTAGCACGCAAAGTGGTTGCCAATGGCGGCCAGGCCGTCCTGCTGGATATTAACGATGAGGCCGGCGCCAAAATTGAGGCGGAACTGGGAGGTGCAGTCAGTTATGTTCGAACGGATGTCACCAGTGAGCAAGGTGTTGTAGACGCCATCACGCTTGCGGTTGAACATATGGGCCTGATCAACGCGGCGGTCAACTGTGCCGGTATCATTGGAGCAGGACGTGTACTTGGAAGGGAAGCCCCCATGGCACTCGATTTCTTTTCCAAGGTTATCCAGGTTAACCTGGTCGGCAGTTTCAATATTATCAAGGCCGCCGGCGCCGCGATGGAATCCAACACACCGGGACCAGACGGCCAACGCGGCGTGATTGTCAGCACCGCTTCGGTCGCGGCTTTTGATGGCCAGATCGGCCAGGCGGCTTACTCGGCTTCCAAGGCCGGCATTGCCGGCATGACTTTACCAATCGCAAGGGAATACGCCCGTATAGGCGTACGTGTTAACACAATTGCACCGGGTATATTCTGGACACCGATGGTCGATGGCATGCCTGAACACATCCAGGAATCGTTGAGCGCATCTATCCCATTCCCAAGCCGTTTGGGCAAACCGGAAGAATTTGCTGAATTAGTTGCGCATATCATGGAAAATGAATACCTCAACGGTGAGACCATTCGTCTGGATGGTGCCGTCAGGCTAGCGCCAAAATAAGGAACAATGCATGGAAACTTTTGCCGAAGTCAGAAAACACGTTATGGACAACCACAAGCTGTTTATGGATGAACCATTTCAGCTCGGATTCGAACTCTCAATGGATGATAGCGACAGGAAGCAGGCTGTTTTTCTTGCTGAGATAAAATCTGCCGATAACCGGCGCTATATACGTGTCGAAACACTGATCTGCCCGCTTGATGATTTTGATGCGGAAAAGTGTTTGCGCATCAACCTGGTCCTCAGGGTCGGATACCTGGCTGTTGGTGATCTCGATAGTACCGCTTACGTGAAAATGTGTGCCAATCTGGCCTACTCCTCGCTGGATGCTGATGAACTGGAATACGTTATCAGTCATATTGCCCCCATGGCGGACCGTATGGAGCAGGCACTTGAATCACATGGCGATATCGCCTGAATTGCCACGCTAAAATTTTAAATATGCAAAAGAGGTGAAATTAAATGGATGCAATCAACGACTTTCTAAGCAACTCAAACATAGTAGAAATACTGACCAATGGCGCCATCAACCTGGTGATCGCACTCGCGATATTCGTAATTGGTAAATGGATCGCCAAACGGGTTCAGAATACGCTTGAGAGCTTACTCAGAAAACGGAAAGTGGATGATGTGCTGGTAGATTTCCTTGGCACGATCGCCTCTACCCTGATTATCATCGTTGCCGTAATTGCGGCCGTCGATCAAATGGGCATCCCCGCAACATCCTTCATGGCCGTCATCGGTGCAGCAGGTCTTGCCATCGGTTTGGCATTAAAGGACTCCCTCTCCAACTTCGCCTCTGGCGTCATGCTGGTGCTTTTCCGACCGTTCACCAAAGGTGACTTTGTTGATGCTGGCGGCATTGTAGGCACAGTAGATGAAATCCACCTGGTCAGCACCATCCTGACAACACCCGATAATAAACAGATTATCGTTCCCAATGCCTTGATGTATGGCAGCGCCATTACCAATTATTCAGCCAAGGATACCCGACGTGTCGATATGGCCATAGGTGTTGGATATGACGACGATCTGAAAGTGGCCGCCAGTGTATTGAAGAAAGTTTGCAATGATCACCCTAAAATACTTGCTGAGCCGGCAACCAAGATCTTCATCAATAACCTCGGCGATAGCAGTGTCGACTTTGTTGTCAGGCCCTGGGTTAAAAGTGAAGATTACTGGGATGTTCTTGCGGCTGTTCTGGAAACCGCAAAGGTTGAACTGGAAGCGGCGGGTTGTAACATTCCTTATCCACAAACGGATGTACATCTGCACCAGGCATCTTCCTGAGAATTTAAAACCAGCTTAAGGAGATCAGCATGTCTAATGAAGGCTATCACGAACCCATTGAAGAACTCAGTGATGAAACACGCGATATGCATCGCGCCATCACCTCCCTGATGGAGGAACTTGAAGCGGTCGACTGGTATAACCAGCGCGTCGATGCCTGCAAGGATGACGAGTTACGCGCCATCCTTGAGCACAACCGGGATGAGGAGAAAGAGCACGCTGCAATGGTGTTGGAATGGATACGCAGACGTGACCCTGCCATGGATCACGAACTGAAGGACTATCTGTTCACCGACAAACCCATTGCGCATTCCTAAACAGCTTTCGCCAATACCTATACTGCTGCTGTCATTGACAGCATCAGTATCGAAGGCTGCGACACTCACCGGTTTTGCAGTACTGCCCGCTGATACCTTTACTCCCGGACCAACATCCGGGCAGTTTATCGAGGCCCGTAACAACCGTCAGCCACCTTTTATTGACCAACAACCGGTGCAAGGCTTCTCGGCCTTGATAAAAGACGAAAAAGGCTCCTACATCGTTCTGAGTGACAACGGTTTTGGTGCCCGTGATAATTCATCCGATTACATTTTAAGTATTTATCACATTGATCCCGACTTCCGGACCGCAGAGGGCGGCACCGGCAGTATCCAGGTGAGTAAGGTCATCAGGTTGAGCGATCCGGAGCATCACCTGCCCTACCCGGCTGCCCGCATAAGCGACAATCTGCTGACAGGCGCAGATCTTGATCCCGAATCATTCCGCAGAGTTGAAGACGGCAGCTACTGGATAGGTGAGGAGTTTAACCCGTCATTGTTGCACTTCAGTGCTGATGGCATATTGCTGGCACCCCCGTACAGGATCGATGGACTGAACTCGGAAGACAACCCCTCCGGCGAAAAGGCAAACCTGGCACGCTCTCGCGGTTTTGAAGGCATGGCCTTATCAGTCGACGGCAAGTGGCTCTACCCATTACTCGAAGGTCCCGTGGAAGGCTCTGGACCCGGATTGAATATTTACACTTTCGAAATATACGCAAAACTATTCGTGAATAATAACGCATATCAACCAAGCTTTCGCTACCGCCTGGATGAAGCAGCATCTGCGATTGGCGATTTTACAATGTATTCAAATACCGCTGGCCTTGTTCTAGAAAGAGACTCAGAAGAAGGAAATAAAGCTTTATTAAAGAAAGTCTACCGAATAGATTTTAATAAAGTAGATGAAGATGGATTTTTACTTAAGACCCTGGTGGCAGACCTGTTGAACATCAACGATCCCCATGACCTGAACCAGGATGATAAAGTGAGGTTTACGTTCCCATTTTGGACCATAGAAGGCCTTGTCGTTATCAATGCAACCACACTGGGAATTGTGAATGACAACAATTACCCACTCGGACAGGCACGTAATAACGACGGAACACAGCCAGACAACAATGAGTTTATCCTCATCGAAGTGGACCCTTTATGGGATTAGACCACAGGCTATAATGAGTTATTAAGCTACATGGTTCCAAAGCACGAACCATCAAGACAATCCCGTATAGGAGTCGTACAACATGAAATCACGCGCTGCTGTAGCAATCAAGGCCGGACAACCGCTTGAGATTGCAGAGATAGATGTACAAGGCCCAAAGGAAGGTGAAGTCCTGGTACGCATGGTGGCCACAGGTGTATGCCACACCGATGCCTTCACTCTTTCCGGAGAGGATCCTGAGGGTATCTTCCCATCGATTCTTGGTCATGAAGGCGGTGGCGTAGTGGAGGAAGTGGGCGCCGGTGTGACCAGCGTCAAACCGGGAGATCACGTCATCCCCTTGTACACACCGGAGTGTGGTAAATGTAGTTTCTGTACATCGGGAAAAACCAACCTTTGCCAGGCGATTCGACTGACCCAGGGCCAGGGCTTAATGCCCGATGGCAGTTCACGGTTTTCTCTAAACGGGCAAACACTTTATCACTACATGGGTACTTCAACATTTTCGGAATATAGCGTAATGCCGGAAATTTCAGTCGCAAAGATCAATCAGCAGGCTCCCCTGGATAAGGTTTGCCTGCTCGGTTGCGGTATTACAACGGGAATAGGCGCGGTTTTGAACACCGCTAAAGTGGAAGCCGGAGCCAGTGTGGCAGTTTTCGGTCTTGGCGGCATCGGCCTCAGCGTGGTCCAGGGTGCTGTCATGGCAGGAGCTTCCCGAATCGTGGCAGTCGATCTGAATGAAGACAAATTTGAAATGGCCCGTATGCTGGGCGCCACCGATTTCGTCAACCCCGGCAATTATGACCAACCCATTCAGGACGTAATTGTCGATCTGACGAATGGCGGTGTTGATTACTCATTTGAGTGCATCGGAAACACCAATGTCATGCGTGCCGCACTCGAGTGCTGTCACAAGGGCTGGGGCGAATCCGTTATCATCGGCGTGGCAGGCTCCGGGCAGGAAATCAGCACGCGACCCTTTCAGTTAGTTACCGGGCGGGTCTGGCGCGGGACGGCTTTTGGCGGTGTACGCGGGCGCACTGAGCTACCGGGCTACGTGGATAACTACATGGCCGGCAAAATCAATATCGACGATATGGTCACACATACCATGGGGCTTGAGGACATCAATAGGGCTTTTGACCTGATGCACGACGGCGAGAGCATACGCTCGGTTGTTATTTTTTAAAGGCATCGACACTGATATGACGGCAATCAAGGAAGTTTCGCGAAACCGGGTTCATGGTGGTCAGCAGATCCGCTTTCAGCATCAATCAACAGCACTCAATTGCGATATGATTTTTGGCGTGTTTCTACCGCCGCAGGCAGAAACCGCACCGGTGCCCGTTTTATATTGGCTTTCAGGCCTGACATGTAACGATGAAAACTTCGCTCAGAAAGCCGGCGCACAACGGTTGGCAGCTGAACTGGGGCTTGCCATCGTTTGTCCGGATACCAGCCCGCGTGGTACAGACCTGCCCGGCGAGCATGACCACTGGGATTTTGGCTCGGGTGCCGGGTTTTATATCAACGCCACCCAGGCGCCCTGGTCCGACCACTACAACATGTTTGATTATGTCTCAAAGGAGTTGCCTGCGCTGGTTGAAGCAAAGCTTCCGGTGACGGACAAACGCAGCGTCAGCGGTCACTCAATGGGCGGGCACGGCGCCTTGATGTGCGCTCTGAAAGCTCCTCTGCACTACCAGTCGGTTTCAGCGTTCGCGCCAATATGCCACCCTTCTGAGTCCGGCTGGGGAGTTAAAGCATTTAGTCAGTACCTCGGCGAGGATCGCAACGCATGGCGTGACTGGGATGCCACCCAGCTGGTTTGCACGGTTGAGAAACAGCTACCCATCCTGATTGACCAGGGTGGTGATGATGACTTCCTGGGCGAAGAGTTGAAACCTGGCAGCCTGGAACAAGCCTGTATATGCACCCACCACCCGCTTGAAGTGCGCATACAGGAAGGTTACGACCATAGCTACTATTTCATTGCCAGTTTTATTGACGATCATCTGCGTTACCATGCGAGGGCGCTAGGGCTGATTGTCTGATTAATTCTGGCTGCCGTGAAAACAAGCAGTGTGCGAACACCGGGATAGGCAACTACTTCTGGGACGCGCTGCGAGTACATCCCTGTAAGCTCTTCCTCAACTTCCTGTCTCGTAAGGTCCCAGAAGTAGTTACCTACCCCGGTGCTACGGGCAAGTGTGCCTAATCGTTTGAAATTGAATTGCGGGGTAGTCGTGGGAGATCTATTCCGTGTTCATCCAGACCCTGGCTTGCAGACCGATTTTTGTTGAATAGCCTACCGATCGACTGACGATGCTGCCATCACCATCGATGACAAAATAGGTTGGAAAGCCCCGGATCTGCCAGTCGCTTGAGGTTTGCGGACCACCCAGCAGTACCGGCAGGCTTACATCCGTTTCCCTGATAAATTCACGTACTTCATCGAGGTTTTCATAGTCAAGTGCGACCACCCTGGCCCAGGCCACCTGCCCGGTCGAAACCAAATCGTCGAGGTTGTCGATGCTTTTCTTGCAATAGAAACACCATGGGGCAAAAAAATACACAACCCCTGTTTGCCCTGCAACCAGGACAGATTCGGCCTTCATATCATCCAGCCAAAATGCTTCAAGGAGTGGTGTATGTTCATCATCTGGCAGGTTGCGGGTTTGCCACATGCTAATTAGCACGAAAACCGAAATGAGCAGCACTACATCAACGGCGAGAGAAGCCCAGAAATTGCTACGCAGTTTCTTCCACCCGGACCTGATATTGCTGATCACAGGTCGTCACCACCCCATAACAAACGATCCACGGCCCCGCGGTAACCAAATTGATCGAGGTTCACCTTGCCCTTTAGAAAAACGACACCCTCGCTTTCCAGTATGTCCTTTTGTCTTTTCCAACCAATGGAATCTTCGGGGAAGGAGATTTTCCCCTGTGAATTGATCACCCGATGCCACGGCAGGTTCATATCGCCAGGAGCACGTCTGAGCGCCTGACTGACACGCCGCGCGGCCCTTGGCAAACCGGACAGACGGGCAACCTCACCATAGGTTAGTACATGGCCCGATGGTATCTCAGACACCACTTTCCAAACTTCTTTGTACCAGTTGGCATCGGCAGGTTTCTTATTATCTTTGTCTGAACTCATCCTGGATTCCTGAACTAAATATTTCTGCTCAAAGTTAATTCACAATAATTACATTTGGCCTGCAACAAGGTAGCATGTTGATCAATCTACTTACATAGACAGAGACTTTAATGACGCAAAAAGTTGATACAAAATTCAAACGGGAGCCAAAACGCGGCAGCCATGATTTCAAGCTGGCCTGCGATATGCTTGATGCCGGCAAGATCTGTCATGTGGGCTTTACACTGGATGAGCAACCCTACGTCGTACCCATGGCTTATGCCCGCATGGGTGATCAACTGCTGATTCATGGCTCAATCGCCAGTCGTTTGGTCAAGAATCTTGCAGCGGGCCTTCGTTGCTGTGTAACCGTGACGCATTTTGATGGACTGGTTTATGCAAGATCTACATTTAATTCATCCATGAATTATCGTTCTGTCATGGTATTCGGCGTCGCGCATGTCATTTCGGATACGGATGAGAAACGACGTTGTATCCAGGCCTTGGTAGATCACCTGATGCCCGGGCGCAGGGCGGATTTGAGAATGTCCACGATCAAGGAACTCAATGCCACCAGTATGCTGGCACTACCCATCGAAACCTTTAGCACCAAGTGCCGCACAGGGCCTCCCTCTGACAGTAAATCTGATATGAATGCCAGGGTATGGGCTGGCGTTGTTCCGCTCAGACTGAACGCAGGAGAGCCCATTGATGCACCGGATATGATTCCCGGCATCAAACGGCCTGATTATTTATAAGTTGATTTTTAGGCAGAGTGGTTCGCTTGCCGAAGGCACCCCGACCTTCTCTTCCTGATTGCAAAAAAAATGGGCCGGCTTCAAACCGGCCCATCTTACTTATCAAATAATGATTAGTGATCACTCACCAGGAAACAGTACTTCCAATATAACCTGCGGATCATCAACCCCGGTCTCCCGAACCTCTATGACGAGACCCCTGGGGTCAAAATCCAGTTCCAGGGTATCCGACTTCATAGGATCAGTGAACTTCACCATGCCTTCAGTTTTGTTTTTGTGCTCTAAAACTTCGACATCACCTTCGGGTTCACCAGCGACTTCTACTGAATAAAAACCGACCGGAACGTCTTTAACCTTGACCGAAAATTCACGTTCATCCGTTTCAATTTCGTATTCAGCTTCACCCTTGGCACCTTCAATAAACCCGGTGCTGGTAAAGTCAGCTTCTATTTTGAGGACATCATCGTCATCCTTGTCCCCCGGCCCACCCGGCATTTTTTCACTGAGCACATTCTCACCGGAAGTTAATACAACCACTTCACCACTGAGTACTTCGATTTTGCATCCGCGCGGATCAAAATTCAGGTTTAACTTATCGTCAATTTCAGGACTGCGGAATTCCAGTTCACCCTCACCATTCAAAACCGGCATATCGAACAGCTTCACTTCCACGTCAGGATCTTCATTGTCAGCACAAATTCTCACAACGTAATCACCATCAGCAATGCCTTCTGCCTCGACCTTGAAATCAGAGCGGTCAGTACGCTCCCAGAACTTGGCTTTTCCTTCACCGCTGCCGCCTTCTTCAGCCGGGTATAAATTGACGTCCAGCATCAATGGTTTGCCATTTTTGGGTGTGTCATCTGATATGCCGCCACTGCAACGTTGACGATAAATACTGCTGATGCGTTTGATCGGGAACTCACCCGTCTCAGTCTCGACTACAACATCACCATCCATCTCACTAAATACGTAGGTGGCCGTACCATGATTACAATTTTTGAATTCGAGATGCAGGGTTCCAACTGGAACAACTGATTCGTCACCTTCCAGGTCATCGGCCATAAAATTAACACCGGACGCCGAATAAAGCGTCATCTCAATTTCGTTGCCCGTGACCGGCCCAACACCGAGATACCATGCAGTTAAAAAGTCTGATCCAAAGGTGTACCAAAAGACGATGCCGACTTTCTCATCCTCAGCCTGTTCACCAATCTGAATGGTCATGCCCTGGCTTTCCTGCTCGGGTTGTTCCCAAACACCGGAAAAACTTCCGGTAATCAGTGGGTCACCGGCAACTGCCGAGGCACTTAGAAAAAGAGAAAAAAAGAGTAAATAGGAGAGAACCCTTTTAAGGGTGGGTGTACGTTTCATTTGAATTGCTCCATTTCGTTAACTGACGATTCCTTTCGCCAAGGGTTAACTGACTTCCCGCGATTATTAAAACAGTGAATCCGGAAAAACTCAAGTGATACTTGGTTGAATGATCGGATAACTACCAGGGAGATCACCACCTATGGATCGTGATTTGTCACATCATAAAGAGGTTTCTGACTAATTCAGTCGTCACGCTTACCCGCAGACCACTGTGATGCGGTGAGTATGCCTCGCAATATGTTGATTTCGTTCTGGTCCGGCTGCGCACGGTTGTATAGCCGGCGCATCCTGGCCATCAGACGCTTGGGTTGGTCCGGGTTCATAAAACCGATATCAAGCAAGGTCTGCTCCAGGTGGACAAAAAACATTTCCATCTGGCCGGCATCCACCGGCACCCAATCGGAAGGCGCTTTCACGACACCCGCCCCACCGAGCACGGCCATACGCAGTTCATAAGCCATCAGCTGAACGGCCTGGGCGAGATTCAGGGACCCGAACTCCGGGTTGGTTTCAACATGCACCAACTGGTGACAACGCTGAATTTCGTCATTGGTAAGACCTGCACGTTCCTGGCCAAACAAAATCGCGATATCCTGACCGTGGTGCTCGGTTAAAACACTCTTGGCAGCGGAACGCAAATCCATTTGTGGCATGGGCAGGCTGCGCAAACGTGCGCTGGTACCCATGACCATGCTACAGCCATCAAGCGCAGATTCAAGGGAGTCATGAACGACAGCCTTTTGCAGCAAGTCATCTGCACCGGATGCCATAGCCGTTGCTTCATGACAGGGGAAAGTCTTTGGATTGACCAGGTGCAGATGCTGCAAACCCATGACTTTCATGGCTCTGGCAGTCGCGCCAATATTGCCGGGATGACTGGTATTGATCAAAACAACACGTATATGTGACAAACGTGCTGCCACCTGCGCCTCGCTTCTGGTATCCTGTGCCGCCTTCGAGTTCATAGAATTCATACTTATTTGTAGGTTATACAACCATGGCCCATCCAACAATTAACATCGCTATTAACGCCGCCCACATCGCCGGTGACCTGATGCGTCAGGAATTCCCCAAAGTGGCCAGCATCCCCGTAACGCAAAAAGCGCGGCACGATTACGTCACCGAAATTGACAAGTCCAGCGAAGCGCAAATTGTACGTGAAATTAAACGATATCACCCGGACCATGCAATACTCGGAGAAGAAGGCGGTGCACAGGGCGAGAGTGAATACGTCTGGATCATCGATCCACTCGATGGCACCAGCAACTACCTGCATGGCATTCCTCATTTTGGCATCTCTATCGCCCTGCAAATCAAGGGCCGTACGGAACATGCGGTTGTCTATGATCCTATGCGGGATGAAATGTTCAGCGCCAGCCGTGGAAACGGCGCGCATCTGAACAATACCCGTATCAGGGTATCAGCCCGTACTACATTGGATAGCGCAATATTGGCAACCGCGTTTCCATTCCGTCAGCGCGGCATGATGAGTGTTTACACCGGTATTTTCAGTGATGTGTTCAGAAAAATCGAAGACATCCGGCGTAATGGTGCCGCTGCACTTGATCTTGCCTGGGTGGCTGCCGGACGGATGGATGCCTACTTTGAAATTGGCTTAAAACCATGGGATGTCGCCGCAGGTGCATTACTGGTCCGAGAGGCCGGTGGTGTTGTTACCGATTTCGATGGCAATGATGCCGTTGAGGAATCGCGCTCAATCCTCGCAGCACCTTACAAGCTGATGACACCGTTGCGTAAGATCATCGAACCCCGTTGGGCGAAGATTAAAAGGTAGCGCTATTTAGATCAAAACCAGTCTCATGATTGTTTTTTCTGCTAATCGCGAATGCAAAAAAAATCCCGGCGAAAGCCGGGATTTTTTTAGAAATGTAAACTGACTATCAGGGCCTGGCGTCTAGCGTAGCACCCTCTTTTTCCACTTCCATCAAATCGTACTTGCTCACACCCAGCATCAGCAGGGCGGAACTCGCGACGTAAATTGACGAGTAGGTACCGACCAGTACACCGACGATCAGCGTAAACGCAAAACCGTGAATGATCTCACCGCCGAAATAGAACAACGCGATCAAAACAAGCAGGGTCGTGGTGGACGTCATCAAGGTACGGGACAGGGTCTCATTAATCGAAGTGTTAACCACTTCAACCGGCTGACGTTTGCGATAGCGCGGGAAATTTTCCCGGATACGGTCAAACAGAACAATGGTGTCATTCAGAGAGTAACCAACAACCGCCAATATGGCTGCAACGACCGTCAGGTCAAACTCGATCTGTACCAGCGAGATGATGCCCATACTGATGGTAATATCATGAAACAGGGCGGCTACCGCACCAACGGAAAAACGCCACTGGAAACGGAACATGACATACAGGAAAACACCGACCATGGCATAGATAACGGCCAGTATGCCCTGCTCTGCCAGTTCTTCACCAACCTGCGGACCAACAAACTCAACCCGGCGCATTTCAATTTCACCTTCAACACCTGCACTCAAGGCTGCCAATACACGGGTGGATAACTCTGCACTGCTCTCCTCGATTTCAGAAGGCGGTATGCGCACGACGATATCGGTAGCGGCACCGAAGGTCTGTACCACGGAATCAAATCCCGCATTGGCCAGGTTTTCACGTACTTCAGCGGTATTGGGTGGCGATGGGTAACCGACCTCAATTAATGTACCACCGGTGAAATCCAAGCCGAAATTTAAGCCGCGTGTTGCCAGCGAAAGAATTGAAATAACGATCAGAACGGTTGAGAGAATCAACGCGATTTTGCGCCGACTCATGAAATCGATATTGGTTTTGCGATTCAGAAATTTCATGCTAATACCCTAAATTGCCAGCTTACGAACACGTTTCTTGCCACCATAAACCAGGTTGATGACAGAGCGCGTGCCCATAATTGCAGTAAACATGGAAGTCACGATACCCAGTGACAGGGTTACCGCAAAGCCTTTGACCGGACCCGTACCAAACAGGAACAACACGAATGCTGCGATCAATGTTGTGATGTTGGCATCCGCAATGGTTGAAAATGCTTTTTCATAACCGGCCCGGATACTTGCCTGTGGTGTATTGCCATTGCGTATCTCTTCGCGGATACGCTCGAAAATCAGTACATTGGCATCAACCGCCATACCGATGGTCAAAACGATACCGGCGATACCCGGCATAGTCAGTGTTGCTCCCAGCATGGACAGCAAAGACATCAGCAGAACCAGGTTGGCAAACAGTGCCAGGTTAGCAACCAGGCCGAAGACCCGGTAATAAACTGCCATTAAGACCAGCACCAGTACAAAGCCGATGACAACAGCTTTGAAGCCCTTGGCAACGTTATCTGCACCAAGGCTTGGGCCGACGGTACGTTCTTCAATAATTTCCATCGGTGCCGCCAGTGCACCTGCTCGCAGCAACAGGGACAGCTGTGACGCTTCCTGGATGGAACTCAGACCTGTTGTCTGGAAGCGCTTCCCAAATGGCTCACGTACAACAGCAACACTAATGACATCTTCTATCTTGCTGCCGTTCGGTTTTTGTTCGATGTAAACAACCGCCATACGATTGCCGACGTTATCACGGGTAAAGTCCAGCATCCGCTTGGAGCCAACACCATCCAGAGTTACGCTTACCGAGGGCTGACCGGTTTGCTGATCGAAAGAAGCCGAAGCACCAATCAACTGGTCACCGGAGACGATCAGACGTTTCTTGAGCAGAATCGGGTTACCGTTATCATCGGTGTAAAGACGTGATTCTGGTGGAATCCGGCCGCTTTGTGAGGCCGTAAATGCATCATTGCTCTCATCAACCGCACGGTATTCCAACGTGGCGGTTGCACCAATGATCTTCTTGGCTGCAACCGTATCCTGCACACCGGGTAACTGTACGACCACCCGGTCAGCACCCTGTTGCTGGATGACAGGCTCAGCCACACCCAGTTCATTGACACGGTTACGCAGGGTAGTGATGTTCTGTTTCAGAGCGGTCTGCTGCAATTCCAGCAATTGCCTTTCCTGCACCGTTGCGGAGATACCAAACGTGTCCCCTGCCGGTAGTTCGGTGATATTGAGCCCCTGCAAACTCTGATCGGTATTTAGCAGATTCAGAGTCTTGTCACGATCCTCAGCTGTACGCAACATTGCCAGTAGTCCGTTACCTTCGTGCCGGACAGAAACATAACGTACGCCATTGTCACGCAACACCGAACGAATATCGTCCACGTAGCGATCCAATTGCTGACTCCGGGCTGTATCCATATCAACCTGCATAAGGAAGTGGACACCGCCCTGCAAATCAAGACCCAATGTCATCGGCTTACCACCGATTGAACGTAAACCGTCAGGTGTCGCGTGTGCAAGGTTAAGTGCGACCACATACTGGTCACCCAATGCTTCACGGACCGCATCGGCTGCCAAAATCTGATCTTCAGCGTTATTAAACCGATACAACAGGCGGTTGCCTTCTTGCTCACTGCTTAGAAAGCTGATTTTTTCAACCAGCAATGCATCATCGATATTGGTACTTAATTCAGCAGGCAATTCAAAGCCACGTGATGAAGTGATCTGCAAGGCAGGATCTTCACCGTAAAAATTAGGCAATGCATAAATGATGCCCACTGTTACAACAACGAGTATCAGCAGGTACTTCCAGACGGAATACTGGTTCATGAATCTGTCTCTAAAGTTTTAGGAGTAAGAGTGAAAAATCAGGCAGACTTGATCGTGCCTTTCGGCATGACATTGGCTACAGCCTGACGCTGAAGTTTAATTTGCAGATTGTCAGCCAACTCCAGCGTAACAAAAGAATCGGATACGTCAGTGATTTTTCCTAACAGGCCGCCATTGGTTATCACTTCATCGCCTTTGCTCAGTTGTGAAACCAGCTGCTTGTGTTCCTTCGCGCGCTTCATTTGAGGCCGGATCAACATAAAATAGAACACGGCAAAAATAACGATCAATGGAAGAAAACTCATCAGACCACCCGGTGAAGCTGCGTCCTGGGCGTATGCATTTGAAATAAAGAAGTCCATGTTTACTCTCTTATCGGTCTATCGGGATTTCCCCAACAGGTTTATCAGATATTGTTCATTATCAAACTAAGTGGGGCTCATGCGCTCATTTTCAAACACACAGGCCGAAACTCAACGGGATATTATAAGACATGCGGAAACATAAAACCGCCGTTTTTATTGATAATCTTCAACCACACCGCTGAATTATTCCAACCAGGGCAATTTGCAATTAATAATGTCCAGCCTCACCGGAAGCAGGCAGTTACAGAAACGCGGATGCCGGTTGTTATTGATACTGGATTCAGGTTCGTGAACAAAACAGAAACTTCCTAATCTACACCACTTGAATATAACTCCAGGAACTCACTGGTATAGTCAGGCAGGCTTCCGTTTTCGATTGCACCTCTGAGCCCTGCCATCAGCTTCTGGTAAAAATACAGGTTGTGAACGGTTGCCAGATGTGGACCCAGCATTTCCCGGCAGCGATCAAGGTGTTTCAAATAGGCACGTGAGTAGTTCTGACAGGTATAACAGCCACAATCCTCATCAATGGGATTGGTATCCATTGCAAAACGTGAATTACGAATCTTGAGTACACCCCGGGAGGTAAAGTAGTAACCATTGCGGGCATTGCGCGTTGGCATGACGCAATCGAACATGTCCACACCGTGCAGAACCGCTGCGATGATATCCTGCGGCCGTCCAACCCCCATCAGGTAACGAGGTTTGTCGGAAGGCAATTCCGGAAGCGTATAACCCAATACCAGTTCGCGCTCTTCCTCCGGTTCACCAACTGACAACCCGCCGATGGCGTAACCATCGAAACCGATCTCTGTCAGCGCCTGTGCTGACTGTTGGCGTAAGCCTTCATACATTCCACCCTGGACGATTCCAAATAAGGCGGAACTGCTCTCGCCATGTGCCTCTTTGCAACGTGCCGCCCAGCGCATGGACATTTCCATGGAGTCTGACGCCTGTTGTTCAGTGGCCGGATAAGGTGTGCACTCGTCAAAGCACATCACGATATCTGAACCAAGTGCCGCCTGCACTGCCATGGATTCTTCCGGACCCAGGAACACCTTGGAACCATCGACCGGCGACGCAAACATGACGCCTTTTTCGGTAATTTTACGCCGTTCGGACAAACTCCAGACCTGGAATCCACCCGAGTCTGTCAGTATCGGCCGTTTCCATTGCATAAAATCATGCAGGTCGCCGTGTGCCTTGATGACTTCAGTTCCAGGACGAAGCATCAGATGAAAAGTGTTGCCCAACAAAATCTCGGCACCAGTTTCACGCACTGCCTGTGGTGTCATGGCCTTAACCGTGCCGTAGGTACCCACCGGCATAAATGCAGGTGTTTCGACACAGCCCCTGTCAAAAGACAGTTGGCCACGACGGGCCTTGCCGTCAGTTTTTAATAATTCAAATTCCATTGGTTTCCTGGAGATCAGTTTAAGCAGGTTAATCGCATATTTTGACACTGAGACCCGACTATTGCACCACTACTAGCAGTTCTCATTAAAGCAGACGGGTTCATTCAGGTTAGCAACATCGCATCACCATAGCTGAAAAACCGGTAAGAGTGCTCAACGGCATGCCGGTAGGCTGCCAGTATCCGCTCTTGCCCGGCGAATGCACTGACCAGCATCAGCAGCGTGGATTCTGGCAGGTGAAAATTGGTAATCATCGCGTCTACAACACGGAATTGGTAAGGCGGGTAGATGAATATCCGGCTATCACCGGTAAATGGGCGCAGTGAACCATCCTGTGCAGCCGTTTCAAGACTGCGAACCGCTGTCGTTCCGACCGCAATAACACGCCCAGCGCGGGCTTTGGCAGCAGCAATGGCGTCACAGGCAGCCTGTGAAACTTCCAGCCACTCGGCATGCATCAGGTGATCTTCAATGTTTTCCACGCGCATAGGCTGGAACGTTCCGGCACCGACATGCAATGTGACCGTTGTGGATTCAACACCCGCCTCTTTCAATTGATCCAGCAATGCCTGGTCAAAATGCAGGCCGGCTGTTGGTGCCGCTACGGCGCCGGGTGTCTCCGCAAACACCGTCTGATAGCGACGTCTGTCCGTCTCGTTGTCTTCGCGTGTGATATACGGAGGCAAAGGCATGTGGCCAAGCCCCGTCAATAGATCCATCAAATCAACACCAACTGAGCGTAAATGAAAAAAGCCTTCCTGGCGCCCCAGAACCAGCAACTCACTGCCATTTTCCAGCACCAGTTTCCCACCCTGCTTTGGAGATTTACTGGCACGTACCTGTGCCAGGCACTCCTTCTGGTTCAACAGACGTTCGACCAATATCTCTATCCGCCCGCCTGTCGCTTTGAATCCATGCAGTCTCGCCGGAATAACCCTGGTGTTATTGAATACCAGCAAGTCCCCAGGGTTTAACAAGCCTGGAAGATCGCTAAACCTTCTGCCGCTCGATTGACCCGACTGTCTGTCCAGACACAGCAGACGACTTGCGCTTCGTTGCTCCAGCGGCCGCTGTGCAATCAACTCTTCGGGTAACTCATAGGAAAAATCTGTACGTTTCATTACCATCCTGTTTCTTTTTAGCATTACAGGTCCTGGAATAACCCGAAGCTGCTATTATCCTTTAAATATACAAGCTGCCCCACCACAATGGCGTCATAACTCCGAATTTAAAGGTCTGAGAGAAGAATTAGATGAACGATATCCTCGAACAGTCACATGATGAGGCCCGCGAACTCGACCGGCATGATGCCTTGAGTGATTTCCGCGAACATTTCTGGATACCCAAAAAAACTGATGGTAGTAAGCAGTTATATTTCTGTGGCAACTCCCTGGGTTTACAACCCAAAGCGGTTAAAGCAGCCGTGCTGGATGAACTCACCGCCTGGCAGGAGCTTGGTGTAGAGGGGCACTTCAGAGGCCAGCGACCATGGTTGTCTTACAATGACCAACTGCGTGGGCCAATGTCTGAATTGATCGGTGCGAAACCGCATGAAGTGGTTGTAATGAACTCACTGACCGTCAACCTGCACCTGATGATGATCAGTTTTTACCAACCCCAGGGGAAACGCAAAAAAATTCTGATCGAACATCAGTCCTTCCCTTCAGACCGTTACGCGGTTGAATCCCAGATCAGGATGCATAACCTCGACCCGAATGAGTGCCTGGTCGAAATAGCACCACGTGGAAACGGCCACACCCTTGACGAAACCGTTATCGAAGATTATCTCGCCGAACATGGCGAACAGGTAGCACTGGTATTGTGGCCCGGGGTGCAATATGCCAGCGGTCAGTTTTTTGACCTGCAGCGAATTGCACAATCGGCACATAAAGCAGGTGCTCTCTGTGGTTTCGACCTGGCACATGCGGTAGGAAACGTACCGTTAAACCTGTGTGACAGTGGTGTTGATTTCGCAGTTTGGTGCACTTACAAATACCTGAACGCAGGTATGGGTGCCGTGGCTGGCTGTTTTGTGAATGAGCGCCATGGGGAATCGGAGAGCCTCAAACGACTGCATGGCTGGTGGGGCACCGCACCTGAATCACGCTTTTTGATGGAGCCCGATTTCGTTCCCGCCAGCGGAGCCGAGGCGTGGGTAATGTCTAATCCACCCATTCTGGCCATGGCACCCATAAGGGTTTCACTGGAGTTGTTTAAGCAGGCAGGCATGACCGCACTGCATGAAAAATCGATCGCCATGACCGCGTACCTGGAACAACTGATTCATTCTGAACTGAATGACTCGATCGAGATCATTACCCCCGCACAGCCAGGGCGCCGTGGCTGTCAATTATCCCTTCGAGTGCTTGCCGGACGTGACGCCGGCAGAGCCCTGTTTGAACAACTGGAAAAAGCTGGCACGATACCCGACTGGCGCGAACCGGATCTGATCCGGGTTGCGCCAGTACCGTTTTACAACCGGTTTGAAGATTGCTGGTTATTCGTCAACCAGGTCAAAACTCTACTTGGCAAAACCTGAGCAGATTCCGCTCAGGTTTAATGTAGCCAGCTTTCTACCACCATAACCGCTCTCGGCAGCCTATTGACAAGCAATAGGCGCCGTCAGCTTAAACGTGAGGTCCGTACGGTTTATTGAACCGCTCAGCGGTGATTTCAGCACGTAGTCCAGGTTCCAGGTCATGGCCTCTTCGCTGGCATAATCCCGGGTAAATACACCGACGGGATCAACCGTGATGTCCTCGGCAGTGCCAGCACAAACCGCACAAAAACCGCCGAACTGGTTCAGTGGTGATTCTCGCGTTGCCGGGCTCTGTGGCTCAGGCGCTGCAAGCAACCAGACGGGTCTGCCCATATCGTCATATATGTAATGAATATATGCCTGTGACGTATTGTTGACCACAACCGAAGCACCACCGACACCATCTGCCTTACGTGCCCAAAGCCCGTTATAACTGCGTTCGATCCCGTCAATCTCCGGGCAAATCGGCGGTAAGCTCGGACGCTCCCTGTCACTGCCACTCTCACCGAATAACACGAAAGAGAATATTGAATCATCTTCAGCCAGTGAGGTGATGGACATATGACCCACCGGAGTCGATTGTTGCAAGACCCCGTTATTGGTAAAGCGCAGCAAGTCTGCGACCCAGACGTTACCCACCGGCTCTGGATTTGATGCAAGGTACCAGGTCGGGGTGCCATCCTCGTTATACGTGTACCAGAGGAAACCTCGATAACCACCGGTTGATGTGTAATCATAGCCCTGAGAAATGCCTTCCCTTGAAGATGGTTGCCAAAGGCCTCCACGTAGGGGAATCGATGTGCCTGAGAAGCTCATGTCTACCTTGATTGCAACATCTGCAGCCGAAGAACCAGTGTTTTTTAGTACCGCGTACCATCGGCCCGGAACGACATCGGCATCGCTGACAGTCAGCGCAGGGCCGGCACCACTTGAACCCGTGGCTGAGGCCAGGGGTACACCGCTGGTGTTGGCTGCGGGAACGAACGGAGCATCTGTGAACGCGTTGTCAAAATCTACCCGGTAAAGCTCCAACTCAAGCGCGGCATTTTGTCCACCATTGGCACCTGAAGTGGTAACCGTGAACGAGTCCGTTCCTGACGCTATATCGAAAAATATCCGGTCATGGGCATCGCCCGCCTTCAAAGCCAGTCCACGTTGGACACCATGCATCAATACCAGCGATTCGGAATCCGCTATACCGGTCTTCGTAAAGGTGACCGGTATAACGCCGAGATCATATGGATCCAGACGATTTGATCCGATGCCCACAGCACCCAGCAACTCAGTTCCTGGTGCGGCACCCACATTATCCCAGGACGCACGAACTTTCTGTCTCGCACCAGCCACAGTAATTCCGCTTCCGGTAACCGCCAGGGGTGAAGATGTATCACTTCCTACCACCGCGGTTTTAACACGTACCTCATCAAGCGGACTGCCGGCATCCCAGTTTTGAACCAGAACCCAGTACTCACCTGACGCTGGTAAGAATAAATCGCATAACTCCAGTTCATCCGGAGAGGTGCTTGAGCAGAGCTCTTCACTTTCCTGTGGCATCCGATCACCATTGGTATCCCGGCCAACAAACAGGTCCAGGTCTCTGGATGTTGATGATAGTGTCTCTGCGTGCAGCCATAATGAGTCCGCCGTAACTGTGTGCCATACAGTCATCACGCCAGGAGGACCATCGTAAGGATCGTCGTCAGTTGGGTCCTGTGGCAGGTTTTGTATGGTGATGGTTGGAACAACCAATCCACCACTGGTAAACGTGGCATCCGGCATCGCTGTCGATTCACCCAGCTCAAATCCCTGCCAACCTGAGCTCTTATCACTTTCAATTTTCCATGGGCTAAACACCGCCACAGGAAATACTGCATCGGGAAGCCCGTCTGAACTTAGCCGCACCATACCGTTTAACCATGTACCCACTAACGGTCCCATGTCGACATTGATGGTCAATTGTTGACTGGCGCCTGCTGCCAGGCTGAAATTTGAGGGTGTCACAGTTACTGTTACACCATCTACAAACCCGTCAAACGATGCACTCCAGCTGGCGCCACCTGCCATATCGGTCACCGTCCGCTCAAAGCTGCAGGACTGGTCACAGGTCGCGTCCTCAAGACCTGGCAGATTTAAATCTTTGGGGTCACCGCCCAATGCGGGGTCTGCTGCCAGAAAATTATTTTCAGTTTCATTCAGGTATAGGCCCGCATTAACTGCCTGATCGAGACGTGGTCTTCCGGCGCCCCGCTTATGGATGGTTGCAAGGGAACCGTCAAAATCGATTGCCTGTTCAGCTGTGGCGGTCATCATCAATGCTGAAAGGATCATCGTCGGTGTCCAGTCATTGTGGACAGATTTAAGCAGGGCCGCCGAGCCAGCGACATGGGGTGAAGACATTGAAGTCCCACCCACCAGCTTAAAATCTGGATCTCCACTCCAGGCAGCCAAAATTTCTGTTCCCGGTGCGATGAGGTCCGGTTTCATAACATCCTGCGCGGGTGGAAGATTGGGTCCACGTGAACTGGTAAACGCAATCTGATCACCTGCTTCTGCAATATTACCAACGAAAAACTCACTCAGGGAACCCTGGTGATCCGAACCGCTATCAAGCCACCCACGTAATTTGTCACTTTGCTCAAGGCCAAGATGAACTCCCGGTATGCAATGATTATCAGCGACAATGGCCTCACCCCAATCGGGGGTGTTGGCAAGAATGTAACCACCGGCACCTGCCAGTTGAAGATTTTTTCCTTTTTCTACACGACCGTAAATACCACGGTCACAAACAACAATCTCGCCGTTAAATGTCCCGGGGCTGAATGGACTGCTTGAACCCGTATTGGTTGAGCAATCTGGCCCTGACTCAGGCTCTCCGACGCCACAAAGCGGGTATCCGAAATCCTTTGCGTGGACAATTTTTCTGACACCGACCCCATCGGAAATACTGGCACCAACCAAGTCATTGGGAGGCGCGGAATCACCGCCACTCAGGTTTTCGACCACTGCAGCAAATATCCTGTCATGAGTGGCATTTCCAACCGCTGTAATCCAGGGTGCATTGGCCGGTGATTTGATCGAATCTGAATCTGGTCCAAAGTTTCCGCCGGATGTCGCGACAAAAATGCCGGCAGCCCTCAAATTGAGAAAGGCAAGGGCTCCAAAGGGTGACCACGGATCATAGGCTTCCTCTGAACCAATTGAATAGTTGACCACATCTACCTGGTCCTCAATTGCCTGTTCAATGGCGCTGAGAATTGCGGACTCCTGGCAACCGCCATCTTCCTGATCAATCACATCTCCTATATAACAGACCCGGTAGGAAATCAGGTTGGCATTGGGTGCTACACCGCCTATTTGAGTGGGGAAGTCATTGAGAGTTAAAGTTTGAGGATTACCAACCGCAGTCGAAGCTACATGAGATCCATGGCCCGAGTTGTCTTTGCCATTTGTGTTTTCTTCTGTTTCAGGGGTTGTAGGGTCGTCCTCAACAAAATCATAAACACCGACGAGTTTGTCATTACACAGCACATCACCCCTGGAGCACAAACCCAGCTGTCGGCCATAAGGATTTTCATGATCCCAACCAGGTAAAGTTCCCTGCCCAGGATCTTCGAACGAAGGGTGATTCCAGTTAATACCTGAGTCGATCACGCCAACGACGATACCTTCACCTCCACTCGCCGGGAATGCACCTGCACTTCCATCGTGAATCGTATCTGCACCCAGCCAATTCGGACCCGAATCTGTTTCCAGCTTATGAATCCTGTCAGGCAGTACTGCATGCACTCCGGGTACATCACGCAGGGCACGAACTTCAGACTTGCTTAGCTCGGTAGCAAAACCATTCAGCGCCTTACGGTACCGGTGTGTCAGTTTGAGTTTCCGGCCAAGCCTGAGCGTCGATTCACCGTGAAAGGACTCAAACCGATCGTCCAGAAATTTAAGGTATCTTTGTGAAGCCGGCGAATTTACATCCAGCTTACGCGCACCGGTCAAACGGTTGGCAGTTGCCGACAGTCGGGTTGTAATGGCCTTTCGGCCCCGGGCATCAATGGCCCGGCCGTCATAGGTCGCCAGCGGCATGTCATCAAGAATGACGATATACCTTTGTTTATCACTTCTATCGGCAGATGCTGCGGCGCTTTTTGCGAATACCGGCTCCTGAACAGACCATGCGGCCAGAATCACTGTGCCAAGTATTCCACTGATAACTTTCAAACGAGTATTCATTAATTGTATCCTTAATCCCTCAACGGGAACGCTTCCTTAAGCCCCCACTGGTACCCGCATTGTCACCAGCTCTTCTGCCGCTGTTGGGTGTATACCGATGGTCTGGTCAAATTGCTGCTTGGTCAGACCGCATTTAATCGCGACGGCAAACCCTTGCACTATTTCCGGTGCGTCCATGCCGACCACATGCAAGCCAACCACCTTGTTGGATGAAGCCTGCACCAGTAACTTCATCATGGTTTTTTCCTGTCGGCCGGAAAGTGTATGTTTCATTGGTGTAAACACCGATCTGTAAACATCCAGCTTGCCATAATGTACTTCCGCTTCCTTTTCAGAAAAACCAACCGTGGCGACCGGTGGATGTGAAAACACAGCCGATGGTATAAACCGGTGGTTGACCGGCCTCGGGTTACCACCAAATTCACTATCTGCAAACGCATGACCTTCCATTAACGCCACCGGTGTCAGGTTCACCCTGTTGGTTACATCACCAACAGCGAACACATTCTGCAGGTTAGTTTGTGAAAACTCATTGACCGGGATCATGCCGCCCGGCAATGCATGTACTCCGGCATCCTGTAATCCAAGGCCCCGAACATTGGGCACCCGGCCGGTGGCAAACATGACAGTGTCCGCCTGCAACTCACTGCCATCATCCAACTTCAAAGTGATGAGACCATCCGGCTGCTTGATCAGTTCAATGACATTGATATGTAATCGTACATCGATACCCTTTTTTTGCATTTCCGTAGCCAGGGTATTTTGAACATCATGATCAAAACCGCGCAGAATCTGCTCACCACGATAGAGTTGAACAACCTTGGAGCCCAGACCATTAAATATACCTGCGAACTCACAAGCAATGAACCCACCTCCAATGACAACAACACTTTCGGGAAGTGCTTCCAGATGGAAGGCTTCATCAGATGTGATGCTGTGCTCAACACCCGGAATATCCGGCACCCACGGACGTGCACCGGTTGCGATCAGTATTTTGTCCGCTGTGAAAACTTCTTCGCCGACCTGAACTTCGTGCTGACTCATCATTTTTCCATGCTCAGAAAACAGCCTCACACCCGAGTTCTTAAGCAGACTTAAATAGACCTTATTAAGACGGTCTATTTCACGGTCTTTGTTTTCAATCAAACGGGACCAGTTAAAGCTTGTCTCGCCGACATTCCAGCCATAACCTGCAGCATCCTCGAACTCTTCATGGAAATGGGCCGCATAAGACAGCAGTTTTTTCGGCACACAACCACGGATAACACAGGTACCCCCTACCCGGCTCGATTCACAGATACCAACACGAGCACCATATCCAGCCGCAATGCGTGCAGCACGTACACCGCCTGAGCCCGCACCTATTACGAACAAATCAAAATCAAATTCACTCATGATCATCCTTCATGTTGGTATTTATCGGATTTGAATTACTGATGTAGCGCTTATTGGTACGTATTGCAATGGTGCTCAGGGCAATAGTTGGCAAGCGTACCCGGACAACAACGCCGTTTTTTGAAATTCTCACCTGGGCGGCCTTTGAGGTGGCCCTGTCCTGGAAAGAGAGCAGAAGATCATGTGCTGATGGTGTTGAATAAAGACCGGGCAATATGCTTGCCAGGGCAAAAAGCAAAACAACCAAAAGCGGCAAAGCGATACTGATCACGATCATTAAATTATTACGCAGGAAATTTCTCATGAGTTATTCATTTAGCTTCAGTGGCAGTTAACCGTTCCAGTTGATAATCACTCCTATTTGTGTTCTGACAACCCAGACACTATATTAAGTCCCTACAAATGATGCGCGGCTCGAAAAATAACCATTTTACATGACTAAAATCATTCAAAGTACGGTTCTGCTACGTCATAATCGCCTGCCATTGAATGAACGGCAAATGTGCCCTCATAACTAGACCATATAGAAGGAACACATGGATTTGCCAAATAATTCTCACATGCTTGCAGTAACTGGCCTCAGTTTTGAACGTTACTTTGAACGGGTTTTCGAACCGGTCAGTTTTGAACTGGACGCGGGTTCCCTGTTGTTGATTACCGGCTCTAATGGCTGTGGTAAAACAACCCTGTTGAGACTATTGGCGGGTTTACTCGATCCCAGCGAGGGCAAAATACAGAAAGAGGAACAACCTTTGTACGCCGGTCACTTCCCGGCTATCAAGGATGATCTGAGCGTGGAAGAAAATATTCGCTTCTGGATGAAGTTTATGGGTACACGCAAGTCGGACCAGATGGATGGCCTGTGTGAACAGGTCATCGAAGAAATCGGCCTGACACCCGTTGCACAGCAGGAAGGTCGTACACTATCTGCCGGTCAGCGTAAACGCTGCTCCCTGGCACGCCTGCTTTTTTGTGATGAATCCCTGTGGTTGCTGGACGAGCCCTATTCGAACCTCGACCCTCAAGGCATCGCCATGCTGGACAGCATATTAAAAACACATCTTACTTCCGGTGGCGCCTGCATCATGACAACTCATGGCAGCTTGCGCCCCGAAGGGTTTGATCTGCAGGAATGTCACATGATCAGCGGTCGTGAGCGTTATGCCGGAGAGGCCGCATGAGCAAACAGGCAACGGGTACAGCATTTGTAGCACTCCTGCGACGTGATTTTCTGCTCGCTTACCGGCGTCGTGCCGAATTATTGCAACCACTGGTATTTCTACTGGTGGTGGTCACATTGTTTCCCCTGGGCGTGGGGCCTTCACCTACCCTGCTGGCCAATATTGCACCCGGCGTGATCTGGATCGCTGCGTTGCTGGCTACAGTATTGTCACTGGACAGTTTATTCAGATCTGACTTCGAGGACGGAACTCTTGAGCAGATGGTGTTGTCTGGACAGTCACTTGCCCTTATTGCACTGGCAAGAACCGTGGCGCACTGGCTGGTGGCCGGACTGCCTATCGTTTTATTGTCACCTTTATTGGCAATGTGGATGAATTTACCTGATGAAGGTTTGCTAATTTTGATAGAATCACTGGCTATTGGCACACCGGTGCTGAGTTTGATCGGCGCGATTGGCGGCGCATTGACCGTCAGCCTTAAACGGGGAGGCCAATTACTATCATTGTTGGTATTTCCTTTGTATGTACCTTTGCTGATCCTGGCAACCAGTGCTGTCAGTTCAGCCGTTGTTGACCTGCCATATACCGGCCAGCTCGGTTTGATGGTTTCAGGTTTGATTGCGTCGTTGACACTCGCACCTTTTGCGACAGCAGCAGCGCTTAAATTGAGTTTAAGTTAATGAATCCAATATTTTTATTTTTTCACAAGACAGGATCACCGCCCTGGTTCTACAAATACAGCGGCAAACTGATTCCATGGCTTTGGGCCGTCTTTCTCGCACTTACCGTCTATGGCCTTTACCTGGGCCTGGTAGTCGCGCCTGCAGATTATCAACAGGGTGAAAGTGTAAGGATCATGTATCTGCACGTTCCTTCCGCATGGATGTCCATGATGATTTACGGCCTCATGGCCATCATGGGCTTCATCGCACTGGTGTGGCGCATCCGTATCATGGAAGTTCTGGTCATATCCAGCGCCCCGGTTGGTGCGGCGTTTACCGCGATAGCATTGATCACCGGTTCTCTCTGGGGACGCCCGACCTGGGGTACCTACTGGGTTTGGGATGCACGCCTGACATCAGAACTGGTATTACTGTTTCTTTATTTTGGTGTCATCGCTCTTTACAACTCATTTGATGAACCAAGAAAAGCGGCGCGCGCAGCCTCGCTGATGTCCATAGTGGGCGCAATCAATCTACCCATCATCTACTTTTCGGTTGAATGGTGGAATACCCTGCACCAGGGTAGCAGCATGGGCTCAGACGGCCCCGGCATTCACCCCAGTATGCTGTTACCACTGTTGTTGATGGCGACTGCAACCAAGTTTTTTTACGGTGCAAACCTGTTGAGCCGTGCAAGGTTAACTCTATTAAAACAGGACCACCGCAAACGCTGGGTGCAGGACTTGCTGTCAAAGGAGAGTCACTAAATGTCACACACACCTTTTATTTTGGCTGCCTACCTGATCAGTGCCGTGGTGCTGTTTTGGGCCGCAATAGCTCCTGTTCTCAACAAACGCTCCCTGCTTCGGCAATTGAAAAACCGACAGGCACAAATGGATAAAACACAATGACCCCAACTCGCAAACGCAGACTGATCGGTGTATTGGTCATCATTATCGGTGTCGGCATCGCCGCCGTCGTCGCCATGAGTGCTCTGAACGAAAACATGCTGTTTTTTGTCAGCCCGACTGATGTCGAAGAGCAATCACTACCAGTAGGAAAACGCTTCCGGCTGGGTGGCCTGGTCGCGGCTGAAAGCGTTAGCCGTGCCGAAGACAGCCTGGCAGTAACATTTGTCGTTACTGACGGAGCTCACTCTGTCGATGTCAGGTTCGATGGTATTCTTCCGGACCTGTTCCGCGAAGGCCAGGGCATTATCGCCCTTGGAGAAATGAAACCCGATGGCCATTTCGAAGCCGACGAGGTATTGGCCAAGCATGACGAAAACTATATGCCGCCTGAGGTGGCCGATGCCCTTGAGAAAGCAGGACACGTGGAGAGTGAACAATGACCGTTGAACTGGGACAAGTTTCCTTATTGGCAGCACTGCTGACGGCCCTCACGCTTGGCCTGATTCCAATGATTGGCACATACACCGGGAACCGGCGCTTTATAGCGGTTTCAACCACCGCAGCGCTGATCCAGTGTCTGCTTCTGATCATTTCCTTTGGCATATTGACCTCTGCATTCGTTGTCCAGGACTTCTCAGTAGAGTATGTCGCACGTAACAGTAATTCCCTGTTACCCATGCACTACCGCTTTTCTGCTGTTTGGAGTGCCCATGAAGGCTCCTTGTTGCTGTGGGAGTTGATTTTGGCCGTCTGGATTGCTGCAGTTGCACTATTCAGCAAGAGACTGCCAGAAATTTTCAGGGCAAGAGTACTCGCAGTATTAGGTTGGATATCGGTTGGTTTCCTGCTATTTATCATTCTTACATCGAACCCCTTTGGTCGTTTAATCCCTTCGGCAGTTGAAGGGCTGGATCTTAATCCGCTATTGCAGGACTTCGGTCTGATCATTCACCCGCCCTTGCTTTATATGGGCTACGTGGGCTTTTCGGTTGCATTCGCATTCGCTGTTGCGGCATTGCTCGGCGGTGAAGTCAGCCGTGACTGGGTTCGCTGGTCACGCCCCTGGACCCTGATTGCATGGGCATTTTTGACCATCGGTATCGCACTCGGCAGCTGGTGGGCCTATTACGAACTCGGCTGGGGAGGATACTGGTTTTGGGATCCGGTTGAAAACGCTTCCTTTATGCCCTGGCTGGTAGGAACGGCATTGATTCACTCACAGGCCGTGACTGAAAAGCGCGGTGCATTCGGAAACTGGACATTACTACTTGCCCTTTCCGCTTTTTCACTGAGCTTGCTGGGTACTTTCCTGGTTCGCTCCGGTGTGTTGACCTCGGTGCATGCCTTTGCATCCGACCCGACACGTGGCATCTTCATCCTGGCCTACCTTGCGGTGGTTGTTGGTGGCTCACTAACCTTGTATGCAGCCCGTGCACCAAAGATGATCCAGGGCGGCGGTTTTGCCGGAATGTCACGTGAGACATTTTTGCTGGTCAATAACCTTGTGTTCACCGTCATGGCAGCCATGGTACTGACAGGCACATTGTACCCATTGCTTATCGATGCGATTGGAGCCGGTAAGATATCTGTTGGCCCCCCTTATTTCGGTCTGCTTTTCACCTGGTTACTGGTTCCAATGGTTCTTGCGTTACCCATCGGAATCTACAGCAGGTGGCAAGAGGATACCGCAAGCCGTTTGATCGGAATGGTCCGCTGGCCGCTTCTGGCATCGCTGGCAATTGGCACCGTTGTCTGGGTTATGCAGCCAACCTTGGGGTTTGTATCCGCAGCAGGAGTAACCGGTGGCGCTTGGGTAATTTTGGGCAGCCTGTTTTATGTAGGGCAATTCCAGTTCAAAAAGAAAAGCCTCAAGATACCCGGTAGTATTCTGGCCATGACTATTGCCCATATGGGACTGGGTGTTTTCCTGGTAGGTCTGAGCCTGACCAGTACACTCAGTGACGAAAAACATCTGCGTATGGAAGCTGGTGACAAATATCAGATGTCCGGTTATACCTTTGAGTTCCTGGGGACCAAAATAGTGCAGGGTCCGAACTACACGGCCAATGAAGGTGAATTTATCGTTTCTAAAGGCGATGAAGAAATCACCCGCCTCTACCCCCAGAAACGTGAATATGCCCAACGTGGCAACATGATGACAGAAGCTGCTATCGACCCGGGCTTCACGCGTGACCTTTACGTATCACTGGGTGAACCACTGGATCAAAGCGGACAGGCATGGGCAGTACGTGTTTATCACAAACCCTTCATACGCTGGATATGGCTGGGTGCAATTTTTATGATGACGGGCGGGTTACTTGCTGCGGCAAATAAACGTTATCGCCGTAAAATGCCTGCCAAAGCACCTGTAAAAACTGAAGCCAAAGAGGTGACCGCGTGAACAGTCGCATTTTCCCTTTATTGGGATTCGCTGTGCTGGTCGTTTTGCTGGTTGTCGGACTGAAGATTGCCGATCAAAAAACAAACCTGCCATCGCCCTTAATTGACAAGCCGGTGCCTGTGTTTGATTTGCCGGTTCTAGCCAACCCTGGCCAGACAATGTCGGCGGAGTCACTCCTCGGCAAATTTTACCTGGTTAATTTCTGGGGAAGCTGGTGTGTCACATGCCGGGCTGAACATCCGGTGGTTACGCAACTGGCCAGGCTCAATGCCGTATACATTGTCGGTATGAATTTTCGCGACGAATCGGAAGATGCAATCGCCTGGCTGCAACGTTGGGGCGACCCGTATGATGTCAGCCTGATTGATTATGATGGCCGTGTCAGTATCGATTTTGGCGTCTATGCGGCTCCCGAGACCTTTCTTGTTGACCCATCTGGGACCATTGTATTTAAGCACCTTGGCCAATTGACATGGGATATTGTTGAAACTGAAATTCTCCCGCGTCTTGCCAATACGGAGTCAGGTAGCTGATGAAACTGAGTAAGCTCTTCATATTGATTTTGACATTAACCCTTTCCTTTTCTGTTCTTGCGCAGCGCGCGCCGGTTCAGGAGCCACTTGTATTTGAAAGCATGCTACAGGAAGACCGATTCAATCAGCTGACCCTGGAGTTGCGCTGCCTGGTATGTCAAAACCAGAACCTGGCTGATTCCGATGCACCGCTTGCGCATGACCTGCGTGCCGAAATACATGAAATGTTGGTGGCTGGAAAAACTGACGATGAAATAAAGCAGTTTATGGTTGAACGATATGGAGATTTTGTGCTCTACCGTCCACCGGTTCAAAAGAATACTTACCTGCTATGGCTGGCACCAATGGCGCTGTTGCTTATTGGCGGTTTGGTTCTGCGTTCCAGTGTCAAGAAACGCGCTGCCCTGCTTGATTCAAGCCCAACTGAATAGCCTGAATAACAAGGCTAAATACTAATCATTCGACTAAGAGAATAAAGAATGAATTTCTGGATTTTTTCTATAACCCTACTCATTGTTTCAGCCGCTATCATCGGCTGGCCGCTATTTACCGGCTCTGTCAAAGACAAGATTACAGGTTTGTTTGTATTACTGATGTTACCGCTGGCAAGCCTGATGATGTACCAGGCTATCGGTACCCCTGAAGCCATCAACCTGCCACCTGCAATGGCGGCACAACAATCGGCACAGCAACAGTCGGCTCACTCGACGCAGCAAGGTCAAATGGATGAGCTTGTTACATCCTTGCAACAACGAATGATCGAAAACCCTGACGATCCGGAAGGCTGGGTCATTCTCGGACGTAGCCTTAAAACCATGCAACGCTACCCGGAAGCGGAGACAGCCTTGAGCAATGCCAACCGCCTGATGCCTGACAATCCCATGATAATGGTTGAATTGGCTGAAACCATGTTGTTTACATCCGGTCAGCCCGAGGTCAGCGGGGAAGCAAGGCAACTGATTGAAGCAGCACTGGTCATTAACCCGGACCAGCAAAAAGGCCTGTGGATTATGGGCATGACCTACGCACAGGAAGGTGACGATACGCAGGCACTCTCCTATTGGCAGAGACTGTTGGGCCAACTTGATCCGTCGTCCGAACCCTACCAGAGCGTTAGCGAACAGATCAGGTTGGCACAGACCCGGTCAGGACAGCCTGAAGTGACACAGGATGCAGTGGCTGAAGCCGTTGCTGAAAAGCCCAAGGCCGTCATGCCACCCGTTGCAGCCCCGGTCACGAAACCGGCTGCTACGCCTCCAGTTGCAGCAGGTTTCGGAATTCCGGCGACCATCACCCTCGGTGACGGCGTCACAGAGCCTTTTCCTCCAAGAGCAACACTCTTCATCTTTATCCGGCCTGCAGGTGGTGCCGGTATGCCACTGGCGGTCAAACGTCTTGCCCCGCAGGGCTTCCCCATGTCGCTGACCCTTACAGATGCCGATCTTCTCCAGCCTGGCGGATCATTGCAGGCATTTGATCTGCTGGATATCAGCGCCCGTATTTCCATGACAGGAGTTGCCAATGTTGTATCCGGCGATATCCAGGCAAACCGGGTCACTGTGAACACAAAGAACGTATCAGCAATTGCACTAAACCTTGATCAGCGTGTACCTTAGGGGTTCCTAAAGCCATAGATCAAGGACAGGCACATGAAAGCCCTGCTGTTTGTCGCACTATTTTTTGCCTCGATCAATCATTTGTTCGCTCAGGACAAAGCGGTTGAATTCTCGACCTTTCAACTTTCCGATACGGTTTACATGCTCAAGGGGCGTGGTGGAAATATTGGCATTTCTACCGGTGAAGACGGTTTGTATATCATCGATGACCAGCTCAGGCCGATCACCGACCAGTTATTGAAGGCCATCCGGAAAATCAGTAACAAGCCAATCAGGTTTGTTATCAATACGCATTATCATGCCGACCACGTTGGCGGTAACGAGACCATTGGCAATGCCGGCGCGGTGCTCATTGCACATGAGAACATTCGTAAAAGAATGACCACTGAGCAGGTCAGTATTTTTATGAACAACACCACCCCACCCTACCCCAAAGGGGCCTTGCCGGTAGTGACCTTCAATGACCGTTTGTCTTTGCACCTCAATGGAGAAACTGCGACTGCTTACTATGTTGCCAATGGTCATACGGACGGTGACAGCATCATACATTTTCCGGTCAGTAACGTTATCCACATGGGTGATATGTTTTTCAACGGCCTTTACCCCTATGTTGATCTTGACGCCGGTGGTTCGATGCAGGGCCTGGTCGCAGCGGCAAATCTTGCCCTGTCGATGGCCGATGAATCCACCCGTATCATCCCCGGCCATGGTCCGCTGGGTATGACGGAAGACCTGAAAAACTATCGTGATTATCTAGTACAGGCTGGTGCCAATGTGCAGACACTGATTGATGAGGGCATGGACCTGGTGCAGATCATAGCGGCCGAGCCAACCAGGGAATGGGATGAATCACTGGGCAAAACCTGGATTACACCTGCACAGTTTGTAACATTCATTTACAACAGCCTTAAGGGTATCCAACATTACACACCGTTACCTGTAGAAGAAACTGAAGAGGGATAGTCTGCGTTGTGTAAGACCGGGTGACTAACCACCCGCGAGAGACAGCCTGAATGCCTGCGTAATTTTGGTCGGGACAGTCACGGCGTATAAAGCCTGTTCACGCTCCAGGTATTTACGTTCGAAGGGCGTCATACCGGTATCGGGTTGGATTTTCTTAGTTGAAACCCTCGCACCAGTCGCAAAACTGACTGCACGGGCAAACTCAAGCGCATAAACCTCCCAGTTACAACGCATTTCAATTTCGCCCCCCAACGACAGAAGTTGTGGAAATACCGGGTGTGCATGCCAGCGCCGCAATAAATGGCCGGGTTTCGGACAGGGGTTGGGATACAGCAGAAAGTGCTTCTCCGGCAGATGTCCGTCATTTAGCATTAGACGCCATAAAGTTGCCAGCTCTGCCCTTATCAAAACAAGGTTTGCGTGACGATAAAAGCTCGAAGATACCCCACTCTTTGCAAGCCGGGCACTTGAACGGTCTGCACCAATCACAATATGCCTGGGAAATTTCTCTGCAAGCCAGTGGGTACTGTTCCCGGTACCGCATCCGGAATCCAGAATAAAAGGTACATCGGCCGCAAATACACCTTCCAGTTTCAGTTGATGGAATGCCTCGAGGGTTGGCTTATGAAAAGGTTGAGCCCAGGTCGATTGCAAATGCCGCTGTACGGTTTTATCAAGATGCGGGTGAATACCGCATTGCTTGCTGGATACCAGACCTGATTCGGCGAGATTTCTAGTATTAATTGATTGTTTCAAGGCTTTTGCAACGCGCATTCCTGCGATTCTCACGCTATCATTGTAGTAACTTGAAATGTGAATCATACCCTATGTCATCAGCGACCCGGTTTCTGCATATCAACGAACCTTTGTTAATGAAAAAAGGCGGCGTTTTGCCATCATATACGCTCGCATATGAAACCTGGGGCGAACTCAATCAGGAGCGCTCCAACGCGGTCCTGATCCTGAGTGGTCTGTCGCCCAGTGCACATGCTGCTTCAAGCGAAAAAGATCCCACGGCGGGCTGGTGGGAAAACATGATTGGCCCCGGCGCCCCCATCGAT
>JAOUCZ010000328.1 GCA_029859505.1 Lysobacterales bacterium
AAAACTTTAATAGCTTGTCTGTTCAAAACAGGGCCATGGGGATATTGGCCAGGTCCGGAGATTATGAGCGTGCGCGCGACATTCTTCTCAAAGCCGAGCCGCGCTATCTTGATCCTGAACAGTGGTCGACTCTTTTAAATGAGGGGGAAGACGACGCCTGCTGGATAGGCCTGACACTGATACGAACCGGCGATGAACAAGTGGGGCGTGATCTGCTCAGCTATGCCATCAACTACTGGGAACAAACAGCCCCACTCTATATCCAGCATGCAGACCGCTACCCCAGTGCTGAGTGTTATGCCTACCTGGGTAATGTTGAAAAATCCCTTGATGCTCTGGAAGTCTCACTAGCACATCAACACGAACTACGTAGTTGGTTAGGCATCGCTTCCAACCCCGAACTTCGCATCATTCAGGAGCACCCAAGATTCGCTGATATAGATGAAAAAGCCCGGGCAGAGCTCAGACGCCAGCGCGAAAACCTAGCGCAACGGGAAGAAGAGGCCAGCCTATGAGCTTTTTTGCAGAACTCAAACGCCGAAACGTGATCCGCGTGGGTATCGCCTACGTAATCGTGGCGTGGTTGGTGATGCAGTTTGCCGATGTGGTGCTGAACAACATCAATGCACCTGAGTGGGTGTTCAAGACGATTATGCTTGTGTTGGCTATCAGCTTTCCGGTGGTGCTGATTATTGCCTGGGCCTTTGAGATGACTCCGGAGGGCATCAAGAAGGAAAAGGATGTTGATCGCACGGAATCGATTACACCGATAACAGGGCAAAAGCTGAATTACACCATTATCGGCTTGCTGGTATTGGCGTTGGGGTATTTTATCTGGGAATCCCGATCCCACCAGGACAACGCCGTACCCATGCAAGCGGAAATCCCAGCTACCTCGGAAAACGTTCCCGCGGGAACGTCCCAAGTAGCGCCGTTGACTGCCCGGCAGCAACCCTCCATCGCCGTGTTGCCATTTGTCAACATGAGCGCCGATCCTGAACAGGAATATTTCTCCGATGGAATCTCCGAGGAAATCCTCAACGTGCTGGTACGTGTTGATGGCCTGAAAGTGGCATCACGTACCTCTTCGTTCACCTACAAGGGAGAAAACCTGGACATTCCGGAGATCGCCAGGGAACTGAAGGTCGGTAACATCGTGGAAGGCAGCGTGCGTAAATCCGGTAACCGGGTACGCATTACCGCACAGTTGATCGATACCCGTGATGACCGTCACCTGTGGTCCGATACCTTTGACCGTGAGTTGACCGATATTTTTGCCATACAGGACGAGATTGCCAATGCCATCGTTGATGCTTTAAAAAGTGAGTTAAATATTGGCCTTGGTGAGGTAAAAGTGGAGAGCGCCACGGACAACCTCGATGCCTATGACCTGTATTTGAAGGCTCGCGGTATGTTCATTGCCCGGCAAAACCTCGATGTGGCCAATCAATTATTTGAAACAGCCACCCAACTCGATCCGGAGTTCGCCCTGGCCTGGGAGGGTCTGGCAGCTTCGCAATGGGTTTCGACTGACTGGCTGGTGGGTGACGGCATCGATCACACACAGCTCGCAGTTGTCGCAGCCGACAAGGCCCTGGAACTGGACAAAGATCTTTCAATGCCCTACGCGGTACTCGGTATGATTCACTCTGAGCAATCCCGCGATTATCTGTCAGCACGTAAAAACCTGGACATGGCTCTCGCCAACGACCCAAAAAACACCACGGCCTGGCTTTGGTCCGGCATCCTTCACAAGGCGCTTGGTTACGCCGATAAGGCCATCTCAGACATGCAAAACTGCCTGGACATCGATCCAGGTTACTTGAACTGCAAACAACACCAGGCGCAGGTTTACCTGATGATCGGTGACAAAGAGCGGGCCATGGCACTTTTTACCGAAACGATTGAGGCCAACTTCCACTCACAAGACGGTCCTTTTATCCCGATAGCAGTAAGCTCCGGCGACCGCCTGCTGGCACTTTATATGGCAGATACCTGGACCAGGAACAGCTATGCACCTGTCATTGACTGGATCGACGCGCTCGAGAACCCGAATTCGGATCACACCGCCCGATTACGTCGTTTTGAACGCTGGGCAAAGGAAAACGAGGAGGATATGAACCTCTTCACTGGGGTTTTACTGGCGTTCAAGGCATACGACTATTTTGCAAAATCGACCTCCATGAGTGACAGCGAAGTTGCAGAAATGTGGCAGTTCAATTGGGCAGAATTTCGCCAAACCACTTCGTTCAAACAGTTTGTCCGAAATAACAATTTTTTGGCGTACTGGCGCGAAGCCGGTTTCCCAAAGCAGTGCAGACCGGTGGGAGAAGATGATTTTGAATGTGATTGAGGCTAACCGACCATGAGCTTTTTTGACGAACTCAAACGCAGAAATGTCGTCCGTGTGGGTCTCGCCTACGGTATAGCCGGCTGGGTTATTCTGCAGGTTGCAGACCTGGTGCTGGAAAACATTGAAGCACCATCCTGGGTTATCCAGGCCCTGATGCTGTTCGTCCTGCTCGGCTTCATTGCCTCGCTGGTGATCGCCTGGGCTTACGAGATCACACCGGAGGGTATCAAAAGAGACTCCGAAGTTGACCGGTCACAATCCATCGCCGGTCACACCGGCAAAAAACTGGATCGAATTATCATTGGATTTCTGGTGCTGGCCGTGGCTGTTCTCCTGGTTGACCGCTCGATGTCACCATCGGAAGTGGGACCCGATACGGCTTCTGAAGATGCCACCGTGCAAGTAAGCCAACCCGGTAATGACAGAAAGCCTTTTCAGGTGGAGGCATTACCCAGCGAACCATCCATCGCAGTCCTGCCCTTCGCCGACATGAGTCCTGAACAGGACCAGGGTTATTTTTCAGATGGTATTTCAGAAGAGCTACTTAATCTGCTGGTTCGCGTGGACGGCCTCATGGTGGCATCACGCACTTCTTCGTTTACCTACAAGGGCAGCAACCAGAACCTCGCTGAAATCGCTTCTGAGCTGAAAGTTGACCACGTATTAGAAGGCAGTGTACGCAAAGCAGACAACCGGATTCGCATCACCGCACAGCTGATTGATGCCAAAACCGACCGGCATTTGTGGTCAGAGTCTTTCGACCGCGAGTTGGTGGATATTTTTGCCATCCAGGACGAGATTGCCAATGCCATCGTAGCCGCGCTGAGTGCCGAGCTTGGCATCCTCCAGGATACCCCTGCCATATCGGTCGACACGGTCACGGAGAACCTGGATGCTTACGAGCTGTATCTGAAGGCCCGTGGTTTATTCCTGGAGCGACAGCAACTGGAAGTAAGCATCGCCTTATTTGAACGCGCGGTGGAGCTTGATCCTGGTTTTGCACGCGCCTGGGAAGGTCTGGCTGCGGTCTATTCCGTGGTCGAGTCCTGGGGGTTCAGGGGACGTGACTGGGATAACCTGGCTAGACAGGCTGCCGAGCGCGCACTTGAACTGGAGCCCGGGCTATCGACACCCTGGGCGGTCATAGGCCAGATCGCACAGAACAATGGAGACTTTGTTTCCAGCATGGCCAACATAAATCGTGCCATTGAACTGGATCCTGCCATCGCCACTAACTACCTTTGGCGCGGAATTACCTACTCTGTACTGGGGTTCA
>JAOUCZ010000327.1 GCA_029859505.1 Lysobacterales bacterium
AAGCAAACTGACACTGCTCAGCCTAGTAGCGGCATTGCTTGCCATGACAGCCGTCTGGATGACAATTCCACGGATTGAGAAGCTGAAGCAACACAACAGCGCGGTAATGATCAGTACAATTATTCTGCTTCTGCTGTTGAGTGCCTCAGCCTGGTACCTTGGCAACCAGAGTACAACCCGGTTGAGCTTGTGGTCTGTGGCAAGCACAGCTCATACAACGACTTCTGAAGTGTTGTTCGGTGCAGGGCCCAACACTTTCCTCTATAACCCGACCGCCATCGAATCGGAATATGACAAGGGTGATCTGGTCATTCCCTGGGTCCACAATCTATATTTGGAGGCCTACTACGATCAGGGTCTTTTGGGGCTTATCGGGATTCTGGCCTTGACCATTATCCCTCTGGTTCGAGCAATGAGAATAAAAGACCCTTCTGTGCGTGCCATGCTCGTGGCCTCGATGATTACTTTCTGTTTGCTCGCAATATTTGAAATTACATTAACCCGGCGATTTTATTTCGCTTTTTTGGCGGTTATGTACGGCTTGTGCAAAGCACAAACCAAGGAGACATACTCATGAATAAAGTGGTTAGTTTCACCAAAATATTTTTAATCATTCCGCTAGCCCTGGCAATCGCCAGTTATGCGACCGTTGTCTCCCAGGAACTTCTGGATGACTATTATTATAGTGGTCCCAAAGTACTGGTGGACGCATCAAGGGACGGGGGAACCTGGTGGGCTCCACAGTGGGAGGAAGAAGGGGGGTTCAATCCGGATTTATATCATCAGGGCAAACATCTTGCAGATCACCTAAGATCGTTGGGAATGCGTGTCACAGAGTTACCCAGACCGTTTAACATCACAGCTGAACTGTTGAACGACTTTGATTTGGTGATTCGCGCAAATGCTTATCCAAAAAACAGCTATGACCCGGATGAAATTGACTCTTACCAGCAATACGTAGCAAATGGTGGTGCATTGATATTGCTGGCTGATTTCACCAGCACGGATGACCCCGATCAACTCGCGCTTAATTTTGGACTGAACCTTCAAGGCAATTTAACTGCAACCGTCGATAGTTTTACCGAGCATCCCATCACTTCGGGTTTGCAGCCATTTGTCTTTCATGCAGGCAGCATTCTTGTTGAAGATCCACCGACTGATACGCTTGAGCTTGGCTTCATAGGCTCGCACACAGCAATGGGATTACTGCCCTATGGTTTTGGGCAGATATTTTTTATTGGGGACACGGCTGAAGTGACATTTGCGCGGCAGCCACTGACCGAGAATCTCTTTGTCTACTTCCTATCAATAGAGGGACTGGCCTCACAGGTTTTGTTTGCAGATCTGGATGCAGACGCTGAGTCAGGATTATTGGACAAATTGGAGGCCGCACTGAGTTCCCATGATGACGGCAGACTGATTCCTATGAACAACCAACTGCAGGCTTTCATTAACCAGGTTGAGGCTCTGCGTCTTAGCGGACGGGTGGACAGTGTTGTTGCCGATCAACTTATTGGCAGTGCGATTAATTTGATGTCAAATGATCAGGGTGTTGCCGAGCCGGGTTGCCCGTGCTGGTCTCCTGAAGATATAGCGGCTTTGCCTATGAAAAAGACCAGCGCGTTTTGCATTTCGGATGGTTCCCGGCTTGATATTTATCAAGAAGGAGAGTGTGAACATTCTTTTGGTGTGAGTATTGATGCCAATGGTGATTTAAGCTGTGTGGCCAACCGGTTTGACTGTCGCAAATTACCGGACTTGGGTGGGGAATTTATCGCAACGAGCGAAGGCGAATTTCAGGTTTGTATGAACCAGATCTTCAGTCGTTGCGAAGAGCTGGATATTACGCCTCCAGATTACCCATAACCAAAACTGGTGGAACAAGGGCTCATCTCCTGTGGGCCAGATTGCTACCTGAATTGAAACTGCTAAACCAGTTTCAATTCAGGACTGTATGTCATTGAATGAAAACACCAACAGAATGGTTCGTTTGGTTTTTCAATCGGTGACGCGAAAATGCTTGGCATTGCGCTTGGTCAGGAATGCGGCCAACCAAGGCAGGTGACGGTTAGCAAACACAATCGCTTTATACTGCCTGCCGGGAATGACAACCGGTTTGACCTCTTTTGCAGACATGGCCGAGACGGTATCTGCAACCACGTCCTTCGAATCGAGCCATAAATATGAGGGCAGCTTACTGATCATTTCACGGGTGCCGTTCACATCATGAAATTCGCTGTAGGTAAATCCGGGACACAGTGCGCAAACCTTTACCCCGGCTTCTGCATTTTCTAATGCCAGTGCTTCACTGAATTTAATAAGAAAGGATTTACTCGCACCATACAAAGTGTGACCGGCGCTGGGTGTCACCAACCCTGCCACCGAGGCGACATTGACGATAAACCCGCGTCCTCGTTCACGCATGCCCGGTAACAAGCGCCAGGTCAATTCGCAAACAGCGGTCATCATGACCTGGATGAAGTCGGCATGCTCCTTCCAATCGGGAACATGGAAGCTTCCAGGCAGGCCATAACCTGCGTTATTCACCAGGTACTCAATATTGATATTTTCCTGTTTGAGGCACTCAATAATTGTCTGGCAGGCATCTCTTTTGGATAGGTCGGCTTGAATGATTAAGCTTTCAGTGGCATGTGATTTCTGTAATTCATCCGCTACGCCTTGCAGTTTATCAGCACGCCGCGCGACCAGGACCAGTTGGTAGCCCTGTGCAGCCAGTTGCCGGCAAAATTCAGCACCGATACCGGCGGAGGCCCCGGTGACCAGAGCCCAGGGTTTTGATTGGTCACTATGGTTGTTTTTCTGAGTCATTGCCTTGACCTGCGTCTTGTGAATTATTGGTCATGCTACTACACTTTAAACCAGTTGAATTGATATTCCCTGCGACGTTCCTGGGAAGAACATGAAACACGGAGGCCAGCAAGATGACACGTCTCGTAATCGGTGTAATGCTTTGGAGCATGGTTCACTTTGTTCCTGCATTGGCTCCAGGTTTCAAGCAATCAATTCTCAAGCGTTCAGGCGAGTATCCATACAAGGGTGCATTCACCTTGTTGATGGTCATCTCTCTCTTTCTGATCATATCTGGCTGGAGTTCTTTGACCCCGGTTGAACCGGATGTTTTGAATGCTGTATACACCGCACCTGAATGGGGTGGACATGCAGCGGCTGTGCTGATTCTGATCGGTTTTATTTTGTTCCTGGCGCCGTATCCGGCAAATAATATTAAGCGTATGTTGCGCCACCCTCAACTGGTTGGGGTAGTAGGTTGGGGTGTGGGTCACTTGCTGGCCATCGGTACGGCTCGTGCCATTGTGTTGTTTGGTGGTCTGACGGTCTGGGCATTGATTGAGATCCTGCTGATTAACCGGCGGGATGGTCAGTGGGTGAAACCCGACAAGGCACCACTAAAAAACGATGTAGCCCTGATAGTATTCAGTATCCTGGCCTACCTCGCATTCCTGTATACGCACCACTTGCTGTTTGGCGGTACCAACCTGATTTCATAGCGGTCGTCTGTATCTGTCACCGGGGTTAATCAAGCGTCCTAAATTGGCAGGGCTGACTGATCCTGTCAAGTCGGTGATGAGCCCCTGTCTGTATATTTTTCG
>JAOUCZ010000329.1 GCA_029859505.1 Lysobacterales bacterium
GCAGAAAGATGGTCAGCGTGCGCATGGGTTTCCAGAATCCAGGCAAGCTCAAGACCATTACCGTGGATAAAATTAAGTACCTGGTCAGCGGAATCGGTTGAAGTCCGGCCGGAAGCCTGGTCAAAACCCAGTACAGGATCAATGACCGCGCAGACATTACCGGACGGGTCAGCCACAACGTAGGTAACCGTATTGGTCTCTTCATCAAAGAATGCTTTAACGCCGGGCTTCATAGACATGTCTCCAGTACGAATTTTAATCTGTGGTTAATCCACAGCTTGATATGATAACCGCGTCAAAAGTATATATTCGGGATTTATAAAAGGCACAACCGATTTGACTTTATATTATATTTTGTTAATATATGCAACCTTCGCTTATCCAATCAATGAGAATTTAATATGGAAGACTCCCCTGTCCTGTCCTGGAAGGTAGCCGGCCTGTTGCTCGGACTACTTGTAATCCTGGCAACCGCACTGGTCAAACCATTCGGTGTATCGACCCAATACGTTGTGACTGACGCGATTGTTTTACACAACGCCGCGCCGTCAGTTGCGGAGTCCAATGAATACCTGAACAAATACGGTGAGAAGGCCGACTGGGGTATTGGTTATGGCTGGATGCTGGTTTTTGGTATGTTTCTGGGTAGCGGTATTTCAGCGCTTGCCACCCGTCGGTTTCGTCAACGGAAGAACCCTGCCCTACCGGCAATGTGGAAGGAACAATTCGGTGATCACAAGGGCAAACGCTTAATCCAGGCCTTTATCGGCGGAATGTTACTGCTGTTTGGTGCACGTCTGGCGGGTGGTTGTACATCCGGGCACATGATCAGCGGTATTTCGCAACTAACGGTGGGCTCCTTTGTGTTTGGTGCCTCCATTTTTGCCTCGGGAATACTCACGGCACGTACCCTTTACAGAAAGAGGTCATCATCATGAAATTATTACTCGGACTGGCTATCGGTACAGCAATCGGTGCAGTCATGCAATTAGGTGGTGCTTCCAGTTATCGCAAGATCCTGGGCAGCCTGCTTTTGAAGGACATGACAATTATCAAGTTGATATTGATGACCATTGCGGTCACCACGGTTGGCATCTATGCGCTGGACCTCGTTGATATGGCCAATATGAGCATTAAACCAACCTACGTGGTAGGTATCATAATTGCCGGTCTCATATTTGGCGTTGGTTTTGCTATTTCAGGCTACTGCCCCGGAACCTGCGTACTCGCTTCTGCAGAAGGCAAAACAGACGCCGTGTTTACCTTGATAGGAGGTCTGTTCGGTGCTGCACTGTACGCGCTTGTATATCCACTCATGGCCCCCCTGATCAGTCTGACCAACTATGGTGAGATAACGCTCCCCAGCGTATTCAATGTTAGCAATGGCATCTGGATTGCGGTTCCATTCAGCGCCATCCTGTTGTTATTGGTATTCAGGGTTCTGAAAGACCGTTACGAATAGCCGTAAGGACGCCGGAGAAGCTACCTGCTGGTAGCTTCTCTTCCATGTATTGAAAATATCTGTTAACGGGCAGCAACAAACAATATTTACCTCGTCGTTCCGAACAGGCGTTGCGGCTGTATAATTCGCCCCATGAAACGAGAAGACTATTATCAATGGGCTGAGCGGGCTGCACGATGGGGTTCCGACTACCTCGAAACGCTCGAAGACCGCCCAGTACGTGCCCAGACCGAACCGGGTGAAATCGCCGCAATGCTTCCGGCATCACCACCGGAACAAGCCGTTGACATGGAGACGATTTTCTCGGACTTCGAGCGGATCGTGCCCGATGGTATGACACACTGGCAGCATCCGAGATTTTTCGCCTATTTTTGTGCCAATGCAGCACCGGTTTCGATGATCGCGGAAAACCTGGCCACAGTAATGGCAGCCCAATGCATGCTTTGGCAGACCTCACCTGCCGCCACTGAAATCGAAACCCGAATGGTCGACTGGATGCGCCAGGCACTTGGTTTACCGGAAGGTTTTCAGGGTGTCATTCAGGACTCAGCAACATCTGCCAATGTCTGCGCCATTTTGACGATGCGCGAACGCGCGCTTGACTGGCAGGGTAACGACTCTGGTATGGCGGGAGAGAAACAACTGCGGGTCTATGCCTCACCGGAAACACACTCATCGATCGACAAATCAATCCGGATCGCCGGCATCGGCCAACAACATCTCGTCAAAGTACCGACCGATGGTGCATGGGCACTTGATGCCGATTTGCTGCACCAGGCGATCGAAGCTGATCGCGCTGCCGGGTTTCTCCCGGCGGGTGTTGTGCTTTGCGTTGGCGGCACCTCAATTGGCGCTACCGACAATCTACGCCGGACCATCGAAGTGGCGAAACAGCACGACTTATATGTCCACGTTGACGCCGCATGGGCTGGTTCCGCAATGATCTGCCCCGAACTACGGGAATTGTGGGATGGTGTTGAAGGCGCCGACAGTATTGTCTTCAACCCTCACAAATGGCTGGGTGCGCAGTTTGATTGCTCAATCCAGTTCCTGGCAAACCCTGAGTCACAAGTTCGCACCTTAAGTATCCGTCCGGACTACCTCCAGACCCTCGGTCAATCCGAAGTCACCAATTACAGCGAATGGACGATACCACTAGGCCGTCGTTTCCGTGCCCTTAAACTCTGGTTTCTGCTCCGCGCCCACGGTCTCGAAGGCCTCCGCGAACGCATCCGCAGCCATATTTCCTGGGCTGAAGAGGCGGCAGCCGCAATCGCACAACTGGACGATTTTCACATCGTGACCGATTGCCACCTGGCACTCTTTACATTCCAGTATGCCCCGCATGGCGAGAACCCCAACGATGCCACCGAAGGTCTGCTCCGGGCAGTCAATGATGACGGCCGGATTTACCTGACACAAACAACGCACGAAGGGCAATTTGTCATCCGTTTCCAGGTAGGTCAATTTGATTGTCGCAGGCAGGACGTAATGATGGCAGTGGATGTGTTACGTGAGTTGGCAGTCTAACACCGCACATCACCGGCGGCGCATTATCAATTTTGCCTGAGCTTCTCAATAAATTGTGCGTCGACCCAGTATATATCCACATTCGGAAGTGTATCGTCACTTCCTGAACTTATCAGTCGCTGAAAGAAAAGGTATTTCCCGTCTGGTGTTACATGTGCTGCAGCGTCCCAGGCGGCTGAGTTTATCTTGTCGCCCAAGTTTATGGCTTCACCCCATGAGCCATCTTGCTGTCGATAACTGATATAGAGGTCAGAATCGCCATATCCGCCATCTCTTTTAGCGTCCCATATCAAATAGGATTCATCGGGAGCAATAAAGGGATGGTTTAGCTGTGTTCCTGTATTTATTTCTTCGCTCAAAATTTTTGGTTCTTCATATTCGCCATCTATCAGACGTGAATAACGAATAGGAAAGTCCTCTTCATCTTCAACGTAGGTATCAAAATAATAAGTGCCATTAGAGGAAGCCGTAAGGCGCATGATGCGGATGTCCTCGAATGGTGAGCCAAGACTTTTTCTCTCTGACCAGCCGGTCTCGGTGCGCTCCATATACCGCCTGCCCAAATGCATGGTCTTGCCATCGGGAGCGATAAATGGCTGCCCTACCCTGGGAGATATGACCGACTCGT
>JAOUCZ010000087.1 GCA_029859505.1 Lysobacterales bacterium
CGGTTACCCGGGATCAATACAGTAGCTTGCGGGGTGTGATCGGTAGTATCCAGGTTGGTTGCCCAGCTTTCGGCCGGCAGATCCAGCTTTTCACATAATAGACGCACGAGGTTAACAAACATCCAGCTGACACCGGGGTCGTTGAACTGACTGGCGATGGTCGGGTAAACCGGCACATCCTCGTCATCCATGGTGAAGGCAAGACGGTTACGTTTCCACTGCTTGCGTACATCACGCAACGCATCTTCGGCGGCGCGTTTGTCAAATTTATTCAGGATCACCAGTTCGGCGTAATCCAGCATGTCAATTTTCTCAAGTTGGCTCTGGGCGCCGAATTCAGACGTCATGACATAACAGGGAAGATCCACCATATCTACGATTTCAGAATCAGACTGGCCAATACCGGCAGTCTCGACGATGACCAGGTCAAAGCCGGCCGATTTTAGGAAATGGATGGCATCCTGCAGCATGGCGCTGGTCGCAAGGTGCTGACGCCGTGTTGCCATCGAACGCATATAGATACGTTCGCTTCGCAGGGAATTCATACGGATACGGTCACCCAAAAGAGCTCCACCGGTGCGCCGCCGCGTCGGGTCTACTGCAAGAATGGCGATACGTTTATCCGGGAAGCTGGTCAACATCCGGTTGAGCAGTTCATCGGTGACCGATGATTTACCGGCACCGCCGGTTCCCGTGATACCGATTACAGGTGCCTGTTTGGCTGCGCCGGCCCATTCATGACGCTTCATTTTCAGTTCGGCTTCGCCAAACAGCCCGGCTTCCAATGCCGTCAGTATTTGCGCGACATCACTGGCGTTGTCCTTACGAAGTTCTGTTGGCATCACCGGTGCTATGCGATGATCAGCAGCGCGGTGCACAACATCTTCGATCATTTCGACCAGACCCATACCCATACCATCATCGGGGTGGTAGATACGGTTGACACCGTAGTCTTCCAGTTCCTTGATTTCTTCCAGCGTTATGGTGCCACCACCACCGGCAAAGACCTGGATGTGCCCCGCCCCACGCTCTCTGAGCTGATCGATCATGAAACGAAAATATTCGTTGTGACCTCCCTGGTAGGAAGACACGGCAATTGCATCGGCGTCTTCCTGTATGGCGGCGCGTACGATATCAAGCACACCACGGTTGTGACCGAGGTGAATCACCTCGCAACCCTGTGCCTGGATCAAGCGGCGCATGATGTTGATAGCGGCGTCGTGACCATCGAATAGTGAAGCGGCTGTAACAAACCGTAGCGGTGTATCCAGTGCCGTCTTCTTGCTATCACTGATATCAGAACCTGCGTGGTTCATGGTGCTTTTTTTGTGTTGTTTACTCATGGTATTACTCTCTGCCTGCTACTTCGGCCAGGGCGACGTGGCATTTCTTTTCCACGCTCTGCAAGTCACTCAACATGACCTCCAGGTCCCGCCGTTTCTGTTCAAGTTCCGATCGCTTTTCACCAATTCGGACAATAAATTTTTCTAGTTGTTTCTGATTGCCGCTTGGCGATCCGTACATTTTTATCATGTCTGCTGTCTCATCCAGGGTAAGGCCCAGACGTTTGCCACGCAGGATTAATCTCAGGCTGGTTCGGTCAGCCGGGCTGTAGATGCGTCTTGTACCGTTGCGTTTGGGGGTCAGGTAGCCTTTTTCTTCGTAGAAGCGGATGGTACGCGTGGTGATACCAAATTCTTCGGCGAGCTCACTGATGGAATATGTTGCTTTCATCCCGGATGGTCCTGGTTGATGTGTAATGTAAAAAGGTTCCAATTGGTTGTGAGATAATATATTACGTTTACGTTAACGTAAAGTAAATAAGTGCGAGATATTAAGAAATAAAATTCTTTATAAATCAACGATACGCGTCCGTATGGCACACAGCTTATTAAACACAATTCGTATTGGGGGAACATTGAAAACGCGTGGATAACGGCCCAGGCCGCCCTCTCGATGGTTACCCCGCCTCACCTTGCAAGTTACCCACCCTATGGCTGTTTATTGATTGTGTATGGATTGCTGTTGCAATACCCTTGAATCAGCCACATGGGAAAGGAAAAATTTGTAATGAAACCAGACATCACGCTTTACGAATACGGCCCCAGCCGTTCAAAGCAGGCGCGTTGGGCTTTGCTTGAATGTGAACTTGAGTTTAAGGCCGTTGGAGGCTTGAATATTTTGCACAGTGAGGAGCTTAAGAAAGTTAATCCAATGGGCAAGGTTCCTGCTATGTTGATTGATGGTAAACCCCTGTTCGAGGCGGCGGCAATTTGTACTTACCTGGCGGATCTGGTGCCTGAGAAAGGGCTGATTGCACCTTCGGGGACCATGGAACGTGCGTTGCATATGCAGTGGGTCAGTTTTGCGCTGACTGAAATGGAAGCTTATTTGTGGAGCAATGCGAGGAACACTTTTGTTCTGCCCAAGGAGCAGCGTGATAAGGCACTTTTTGGGCAAAATATAGAAGCATTTTTACATGCAGCGAAGGTTTTGGATAAGGTAATGGCTGACTCGGATTACCTGATCAATAACCGGTTTTCTGTGACGGATATATTGGTTGGATTTACCATTGGCTGGGGCAATGGTGCCGGGTTACTGGAGGAATTGCCGAATCTTCAGAACTACTTGGAGCGTTTAAAAGAGCGGCCTCACTGTACCTTATAGGGTGCGTTACTTGTATCACACCGTTTGCAATTCGGCCTTAATAGCCTGAATTCCGTAGAGTGCGTAACTTGTTACGCACAAATCGTATTACCCTTGGTTATCGCGTCATTGATCCAGGCCTGTCTTAACCAATTATTCTTGATATAGATCATGGTATCAATCACGTAAAAACATATGCTAAGAGTATGTTACATCGTGCCTTTTTTCACCAAGCTTATAGCCTTAATTTGGTCTGCAGCCCGGAGGGTCGCATATAGAGCGCACCTTTCCCGGTTGTGTTGTTTTGTGCTGTTCTGCCCAGCCGGTTAGCAAGCCAACTGGGAGGATGATTTATATCCCATTAAGGAAGAAAACCGATGAATAGATACTGTCACAGAATATTCTCAATTCTGCTGGGCATCAGCTTCGTCCTCGTTCCAGCGATGTCTTTGTCGTCGGACGCACTGCAGACAACCGGTGAGCCCGGTTCACCGAGCAGCACTACGACGATCAAGGGAGACCAGCTCCCGCCGGTGCCGGACGAAACCTTCGGCGGCAAGATTGAAAAAAATGCCATTGATTCGACACCCTACTGGCCGCCTCGAATGGTTCCGCCCAAGGGTGCACCCAACATTCTTCTAATCATGACCGACGACGCAGGTTACGGTGTGTCCGGTACCTTCGGGGGAGTTATACCCACCCCGGCGATGGATCGTATTGCAGACAATGGCCTGCGCTATACCCACTTCCATTCCACATCCGTTTGCTCACCGACACGAGCGGCGCTACTCACAGGTCGAAACCATCACCAGGTTGGCAATGGTTCTATACCAGAATTATCAACTGGCTACCCCGGCTACAACAGCATAATGACAAAGGACAAGGCGACGATTGCCAGAATACTCAAGGGCAATGGCTACGTGACTTCCTGGTTTGGCAAGAATCATAATACGCCGGCTCTTCAGAACAGCAAGATCGGGCCGTTTGACCAGTGGCCCCTCGGCATGGGTTTTGATTATTTCTACGGCTTCATGGGTGGTGACACCAGCCAGTGGCAACCAGCGAATCTGGCCCGCAACACGACCTATATCTATCCATTCGATGACGATCCCGATTTTAACCTGATCACCGCAATGGCGGATGACGCAATTGATTATATGAAGACTGTCGACGCGTTGAATCCTGATCAACCTTTCTTCATCTATTATGCGCCTGGTGCAACTCACGCCCCGCATCACCCGACACCGGAGTGGATAGAAAAAATCAGCGAGATGCACCTGTTCGATGAAGGCTGGCACAAGCTGCGCGAGACCATCTTCGCCAATCAGAAGAAACTCGGCGTGATCCCTCAGGATGCCAAGCTGACTCCGTGGCCGAAGGACCTGATCAAGCAGTGGGACCAACTGTCGGCTGATGAGAAGAAGCTATTCATCAAGCAGGCGGATGTATTCGCCGCCTATGTTGCCTACACCGATCATGAAATCGGCCGCGTTATCCAGACGGTCGAGGACCTGGGTAAGCTAGACAACACCCTGATTATCTACATCACGGGTGATAACGGCACCAGTTCAGAGGGCGGGCCGACCGGCACGCCAAATGAAGTTGCATCGGTCCAGGGCGTGCATTTACCGGTAGAGGCACAAATGAAATTTTATGATGCCTGGGGATCAGAGCACACGTATCCGCATATGTCGGTAGGCTGGACCTGGGCTTTTGGTACACCCTTTTCATGGACCAAGATGGTCTCCTCGCACTTTGGAGGCACCAAACAAGGCACAGCTATATCCTGGCCGAACGTGATTAAGGATAAAGGTGGTATCCGCAACCAGTTCCATCACGTCGTTGACATTGCCCCGACCATTCTCGAGGCAACCGGGATTCCTCTGCCGGAGCTGGTTGATGGTATCAGGCAGACCCCCATGGAAGGCACCAGCATGGTCTATACCTTCGATCAGAAGAACGCTGATTCGCCCTCGAATCACAAAACCCAGTACTTCGAAATGATCGGTGACCACGCGATCTACCACGATGGCTGGATACTCAGCACCAAGGTCATGCGAGTACCATGGGATAACAGTGGAACGGCCGACAAGGATCCGGCATCCTGGCCCTGGGAATTGTACGACCTGAGCAAAGACTGGACACAGTACAACGATGTGGCTGCCCAATATCCTGAAAAGGTCAAGGAAATGGAAAAAATGTTCTGGGCGGAAGCTGAGCGGAACCAGGTGTTACCGATGGATACCACCACCTTCACCCGTTCGATCATGCCCCGGCCCAACCTCACCGCTGGTCGTACGGTGTTCAACTATTCCGGAGTGATTACCGGCACACCCAACAGCAATGCACCCAATGTTCTGGCATCCTCCTATAACATCAAGGCTGAGGTCGATATTCCTGAAGGTGGCGCTGAAGGTATGCTGGTTACCCATGGCGGTCGCTTTACCGGCTATGGATTTTATTTGCTGAAAGGCAAGCCCATCTATACGTGGAACCTGATGGGACTCAAACTGGTTAAGTGGCAAGGTCCGGACGTGCTGCCTCCCGGCAAGCACACACTTGAATTCGTTTTCAAGTACGATGGCCTGGGTGCCGGCACACTGCAATACGGAAGCCCCAGCGGCCTGGGCCGCAGCGGAACCGGCTATCTTAAAGTTGACGGTAAGGTTGTCGCCACACAAAAGATGGAGAAGACCGTACCGATGCTCATGCAGTGGAATGAAAACTTCGACGTGGGTGCAGATACCGGCTCACCGGTTGCGGATAAGGACTATCAGCCTCCCTTCAGGTTCACCGGTAAGCTCGACAAGCTGACCCTGACAATAGACCGGCCAAAACTCTCACCGGAAGATATCAGGAAACTCGAAGCGGCCATGCACAACAACCCGGCGAGCGACTAGCACTTAACACCGTCGGGGCCTTGCGCCCCGCCGGGGTTCGCCAGGCTGATGCCTGGTGAGTCCGCTAAATGTCGCGAAGACCAGGGGCAACCGCAGGCTGCGAGAGTGACACAATTGCGCCGCACATTAATTGTCAAGCCGTGCGAGATTGACACAATCGCGCCGCACATTAATTGTCAAGCCGTGCGAGATTGACACAATCGCGCCGCACATCCATGTGCTCTATCGCGATATACCGTTCATCCTGAACATAACGATTGCACTTCATCGCAGCACTCCATCCTCTTGTCGAATCAACGGAGACATTCGCTTCGTCGCAGCTCAAACTAACATTCAAGTGTTGTCGGTATCCGCTTTCACGGCGGGTCAGAGGGACCGGCTCCTTATATACCTTTTTTCCAAATTCGAGGAGTTCCGATGAAGAAGCGTATTGTTGTATCCATTTCAGCCGGCCTGCTGCTGGCCACATCATTTGTATCAGCCGAAGATACACTACCGTTGAATGCGGTTAACCGCGCCAATGAGGTCATTGATGCAGCACTGGAAGCCTATGGTGGTGCCGAAGCCATTTCCAACCTGAACAGCGTAGCACGCAAGAGTCACTTCACGACCTGGGCAACCAACCAGAGTCGCTCACCCGGTCCGCCATGGGATGAGAATGAACAGATGAGCTTTTCTGCCATCGATTTTGAAAACGAAACCTTCGTCGGTAAAAACAAAGGCAGTGGCGGTGGTTTCGATTTTAACGGTAGCCAGATCATCAAGGGTGAAGAAGGCTGGCAGGTCAGTTACCGTGCTGGCACGGTAACACCTATCGCAGAACCGGACTTCAATAACACCTCCGGTCCGTTTATCCGTGTCACGGCGCCATTACTCGTAAAGCAACTTCAGAGTCGTCGCCAGACATCACACTGGCTGGGTGAAGTTGAATTTGACGGAAGAACTCACGATGTCATTACGCTGGTTATGGAAGTTGGACCTGCGCTGAGCCTTTATTTTGACCAGGAAACTCATCTTTTAAGCCGCAGTGAACGTGTTCTGCCACCTTTCGGCCAGGTTGACTACCGGTTTACGAACTATGAAACAGTTGACGGTATTCCATTCAGCAAAACCTTCAAACTCTACGTGAATGACCAGCCCAACGTGTTCATCGACATTAAATCAACAATGGTTAACCAATCCCTCGAGAAATACACAGCCATTCCAAAGACATTGGAAATGGTTGAGGCCGCCCCACCCGCCCCGACTGATGTGGAAGTGCAGGAAATCAAGGAGGGTGTGTTTCTTGTGGGTGGTGGCAACACCTATGCCATGTTTGTTGAAATGGATAACCACATCATTGCGGTTGGCGGTACTGCAGGTATTCCCGAGCGTATCAAAGCGCTGCGTGAAGTCGTCAAAGACAAACCGATCAAGTATGGCGTGATGACCCACCACCACAATGACCATGTGCTGGGTGTACCTGCTTACCAGGCAGAAGATGCGATGGTGCTGACCGTGAAAGAACACGAAGCAGTCATGCGTGCTGCCGCCACCGATGCAGACTCATTAAAACTGCAGTTTGTGGAAGACAAGTATGTGTTTGACGATGGCGACCGCAAACTTGAAGTCATCGATTTTGGACCGACACCACATGCAAAACATATCCTGATGGCCTGGTTACCTGAAGAAGGCATCCTTTTTGAAGCCGATCACTTTCCAAACCCAACCAACGGCCAGATGGCACCTGCACAACCGGTGACCAAACGCATGGCGGAAGTCATCAAGGAGAAGGGACTGGATGTGAAGATAATTGTTGGTGCGCACAGTCCGCGAATCGCCAGTATTGACGACCTGCGTAAAGCATTGGCTTTAAGCCCGGTCCAGGTAGCACAAAACAAGCACTGATAGACAATTAAGCCTTTAATCAAAAACCCGCATATGCGGGTTTTTGTTTTTAACTCGATCAGACCAGAAAGCTCGTTTGTCAGTCGTCCATGTCGTCCACATCAAACTGACCCGTCAGACGTCGCCTGATATGTGACCAGGACATCCCTGTAGCCAGTATGAGGGAAGTCAACAGCAACGCAAGGTAGGTAATGAAACCGGTTGAATCAACGCTCAGCCAACCAACGTCCACCAGCAACCAGATGATGGCAGCAAATAATGCGGTACCCAGCGTTACACCGAGCCAGCCCATTGAAAGAAACGTGGCGCGCAAATATATGATCCAGGCGATGAGCAATACCAGACCCACGATGACTACAACGGGTCCAAATTCTGTTTGTTCTGACAACAGCCAGCTAATGTAGGAATAACCACTCGGGTTATAAGTACCAAACACCAGTGCTGCTGCGAATATCCAACGTCCCAGGAAGCTACCTGCTGTGAATTCTGTGGCCATATTAATCCCTGCTATTTTGTAAGTAATTTCGTCATATTAAACCCTTTGTTAAGGGGTATACCAGATAGGTGACGTCCAGGCGCGTTCCTGAATCGTTGACTGCACATCCTCCATCAACGGTAGATTATGCCTGACCACATGGTAGGTACTCCACCCTGGGGTTGGGTTTTCAGAACACGGGCGTAGTAAAACACATGATCAGAGTCGTGCTGTATACACTGCTATGTTAATCTTACCGGCTGATTTTCATCATTTAGGATCACCCCTGTGAAAAAACTGATTGCCTTGCTTCTGCTGCTCCCATTGGCAGCTTGTAATAATGAAACCAACACCGACACACCCATTGCAGCCGTTGAACCAGCGGTGCTGCCACCTGGCATCACACTGGTTGATGAGTTTAAAGGTGACGACAGCGGCATAGCCATTCCATATGCCAAGTACCGTTTGGCCAATGGTTTGACTGTCATCCTGCATGAAGATCATTCTGATCCGCTGGTGCACGTTGATGTGACCTACCATGTAGGCTCAAACCGTGAAGAGATCGGTCGGTCAGGGTTTGCACACTTTTTTGAACACATGATGTTCCAGGGTTCTGCAAATGTTGCTGATGAAGAGCATTTCAAACTGATTTCGAATGCCGGCGGCACTCTGAACGGCTCAACCAATTCAGACCGTACCAACTACTATGAAACCCTGCCGGTCAACCAGTTGGAAACCGCACTATGGCTGGAAGCTGACCGTATGGGATTTTTGCTGGAAGCGGTGACCCAGGAGAAATTTGAAGTTCAGCGTGAGACAGTGAAAAACGAACGCGGTCAGCGCGTGGACAACCAACCTTATGGGCGTGCTTTTGAGACGTTGAGTAAATCCCTTTACGAGCAGGATCATCCATACTACTGGCCTGTCATTGGCTGGCTAGAAGATCTTGATCGCGCGGATGTCGATGACCTGAAACGATTCTTTCTTCGCTGGTATGGACCAAACAACGCGGCATTGACCATCGGCGGCGCTATCGATCCGATGGAAACACTTGAACTTGTCAATAAGTACTTCGGCTCCATCCCGGCAGGTCCGGAGGTTAACAACTTGCCAAAACAACCAGGCCAACTAACCGAAGACCGTTACGTGACGCTCGAAGATAACATCCATCTGCCTGCAATCGCGATGATCATACCAACCGTTTACGCCGGCCATGCAGATGAAGCGGCGTTGGACGCTGCTGCCAAGATCATGGGACAGGGGCAGGCTTCGCTGTTGTATCAACGACTGGTTCAGACAGGCCGCGCGGTACAGGCCAATGTTAATCATAGATGCCGTGAATTGGCATGTGAAATGATGTCCATCGTGATTCAGAATCCGGCATCGGGTGAAACCCTTACTGAAATGGAAGCAGCAATTCGCGAAACACTGGTTGAGTTTGCCAGCCGCGAGGTCTCCGAAGACGACCTGCAAAAATTCAAGGCAGGCTATGAATCCGGCCGTGTTTTCGGTCTGCAAAGTGTGGCAGGTAAAGTTTCCACACTGGCAGCATTTCAGACCTACACCGGTAGCCCTGCCGGAATCGGCGATGAAATACAGCGTTATTTGAGTGTCGAAATTGATGATGTTAACCGTGTATTCAGTGAGTATATTGCCAGTACGCCTGCAGTGATATTGAGCATTGTTCCCAATGGCCAACCTGAATTGGCCGCCGCGGTTCAAGACTTCAATGCACCGGAACGTGATATCCCCGAAAATTTTGGTGATGAACAGGCCGAACTGGCTTTACGACCGGTGACAGATGATTTTGATCGCAGCCAGCAACCGGTCCCAGGTATCAACCCGGCGGTCGAACTGCCAGCAATCTGGGATACAACGCTTGCCAACAATATTCGCGTGCTTGCTGTTCCTAATACAGAAACACCAACGGTTACTATCCGTGCCTCGTTCGCGATGGGCCAACGGGATGAACCAGCGGGTAAGGCTGGTCTGACCGCTTTAACCACCGCACTCATGGGTGAAGCCACATTGGAGCGAAGTGCCGCAGAGTTTGCCGAAGAACTGGAACGTATTGGCGCCAGCGTCAGTGTTTACTCCGGTCAGTATGAAACAACGGTATCTGTGAACACATTAACTAAAAACCTGGAAAAAGCCATGTCTCTTATGATGGAACGTGCGCTCAAACCCGCGTTTACCGAGGAGGATTTTCAACGCATCAAGAGCCAGACCATTGAAGGTCTGATGGCCTCACGCAAAACACCGAACGGTCTCGCTGGGCGGGCCATCAATTCGGTGTTATATGGTTCCACACACCCGCTTTCATATCCTTCGTCCGGGCTACCTTCAACCGTCGAATCTTTAACACTGGATGATGTAAAAGCCTATTACGCTGCCCACTTTCCTTCTCACCTGACAGGCATAACCGTCAGCGCCGATCTTCCCCAGGCTGAAATTATCGCTGCACTGCAGGGCTTCGCCGCACTAGATGTGAAAGAAGTCTATCGTGCACCCATAGAAAACCTGCCCGTGATCGAGGGCCGGACACTTTACGTGGTTAACAAGGAAGGCGCGGCACAATCGAGCCTGCGTACGGCGCAACCATCGATAAAATACGATGCACTGGGTGACTACTACAAGGCCGGGTTGGCAAACTTCAATCTTGGCGGCACCTTTAACAGCCGTATTAACCTGAACCTTCGTGAGGACAAGGGTTATACCTATGGCGCCCGCAGTGGTTTCGATGGTGGTCAGGAACTGGGCAGCTTCCGCGTCTCATCCGAGGTAAACAAGGAGGCCACTGCTGCTTCTGTCACCGAGGTGCTTAACGAACTGGAAAGTTTTGCGGCCGAGGGTATGACCGAGGCGGAATATGATTATATGCGCTCGGCTATCGGCCAGCGTGATGCCCTGCAGTATGAGACCCCGGGTAACAAACTGGGTCTTCTGGGCAATATCATGCGCTATGACCTGCCGTTGAATTACCGCACACAGCAGGCGAACATCCTCAAGGAGACCGACCGTGAGGTATTGAACGAGCTGGCTGGTAAATTGATTCAACCGGATGACATGGCCATTGTTATTGTCGGTGATGAAGCGGTGCTCCGTGAAGAGTTGGAAGCTCTCGGTATGCCGATTAAGTACCTTGATGAGGATGGTTTCGAAATCCAATAGGGTGCGTTACTTGTAACGCACGTTGAAATTCAAGCGGAGAACCGCGTGGGTAATTAATTACCCACGCTACGCTTATTCCAATTTGTTATGTGCACATAGCGACAACTTCGTTCTCATTGTGCCGGGGCGGTTTTAAGGTCTGTACTGAGCCCAATCGGTACAGAACTATGCTAAGTACACTACAAACTGAAAATTCACCATTCAATGAGCAGCAACTAAAGCAGCTTCAAAGCAGTGTCGGTAGTTTGAACCCGGCTCAGTCACAATGGCTGAGCGGCTATCTTGCGGGCCGGCTTGCCGAACCCCTGCCCGTCTCAGGTGAATCACAACCTCAAACCGGGGCTTCGCTGAGCATCATTTATGCCACTGAAACCGGAAACAGCGAAGGTATAGCCAATCGACTGGCTGCGCGACTGGAACAACAGGGTACTCAAACAGAACTGCACGCGATGGGTGATTTTCGTCCTACTGCTCTGCGTAAACTGGAGCATGTGGTCTTTATCATCAGCACCCATGGGGAAGGTGATCCACCTGACGAAGCGCTGGAATTGTTTGAGTACCTTGATAGTAAACGGGCACCTCAACTGCCAGAACTGAATTACCGTGTACTGGCACTGGGTGACCGCAGCTACTCTAAATTCTGCGAGGCCGGACGCCTGCTGGACGAAAAACTCCAGAAATTGGGAGCCAATACCTTTGGAGAACGAGTGGAGTGCGACGTTAACTACGAGCCTGACTCCAATCAGTATTCCGACGAGGTTGTTCGATACGTGAAGGAGAAGCTGGACTCGGGTGACCAGGCTAGCAGCGACGGCACCCAGGTCTCAAACCACCTCAGCCTCGTGCCAAATGAATCACGCTGGACTCGTGCTCAACCCTTCAGTGCGGAAGTCAGTCAGATTCAGAAAATCACAGGGAGTGATTCCGGCAAGGATATATACCACCTCGAGATACTGCTGGATGACCCGGAACTTCAGTACGAGGCCGGCGATTCTCTGGGTGTATGGGCAAGTAATGACCCGAAACTGGTGGACTGGATTCTGACTTCATTACAGGCAGGACCTTCGGAAATCGTGAACTATGAGGGTGAGGACATGACCGTCAGCCATGCATTGACGGAGCTCCTGGAAATAACCCGGCTTAGTATCGACACCGTGCTTGCCTATGCCAAGGCCGGTCAACAAAGCGAACTGGAAAGCCATTTTTCGGGCCTCGAACCAGCTCAGCAACAGACCTTCGTTGAGCAACGCCAACTGGCTGACCTGGTTGAAGAATACGCCGCCCGAATTCCGGCCCAGGCCCTTGTAGATATACTTCGACCATT
>JAOUCZ010000088.1 GCA_029859505.1 Lysobacterales bacterium
AACCCTGTTGGGCAGGATGACGTACCTCTGCCGCAGATGCAGCGTGTGGCCCGGTACCCTGCCCCGCCTCGTTGGAATAGATACCCCGTTTTACACCCCAGCCTATTGCTGCGCCGAAGCCAGCCATGGGTGTGAATGCATCATTGACAATCAAGGCAATAATATCCGGCACAGCACTTATGTTCATGCCGACAATCACCAGGGCACTGGCGATATAAAGCAGTGCCATGATCGGTACAACATACTGGGTAAAGGTTGCAATTCGTTTTACGCCACCAAAAATAATAAATCCAAGAAACACCACGATGACGCTGCCCACGAAAAGCTTGACCTGGCTGACTTCCCCAAACGGGCTTGCAATCAGGGCGCCACCGCCGACCGCCATGTCAACGGCGTTGCCGATAGCATTGGCTTGTACGCCGGGTAACAGGAATCCCGTCGCCAGCACTGTGGACAGTGCGAAGATCCACGCATACCATTTTTGACCAAGGGCTTTTTCTATATAAAATGCCGGCCCGCCACGGTATTGCCCGTCATCCACTTCCTTGTAAATCTGGCCAAGTGCCGACTCAACATATGCAGTGGATGCACCGAGAAATGCCACAACCCACATCCAGAAAACGGCTCCCGGACCACCAAAGCCAATTGCTGCTGCTACACCGGCAATGTTGCCGGTACCCACGCGACCGGATAGCGATACCGCAAGGGCCTGGAAAGTAGATATTCCTTCTGTTGACGACCTGCCACGACTGAGTAAACGGATCATCTCCTTGAACTGTCTGACTTGTACAAAGCGCGTCATTATGGAGAAAAACAGACCGGCTCCCAGGCACAGATAGACCAGTGCACTGCTCCAGACAAAAGAGTTGATTGTTGCGACGATATCTTGCATTTTCTTATTTCCTGTTGTCTCAAAAGACTCGATAGTTTTGAACAGCAAAAAGCAGCATAACACTGACCACCAAAGTTTTAGTGCTACCCACTAGTCGGACCGTCGGACCCGGCTGACAAACCAGTACACCAGCAACAGGAATGCAGCAAAACCGACCGTCTCAGCCAGCCACTGCGGTCCCAGCCACTCTGTGCCTATGCCGTCTGGTTTACGGTTCAATGCAAATGCGACACCTGCTATGCCAACACCCAGTAATCCTTCTCCACCAACGAAGCCCGAACCAAGCAATACACCACGTTCACGGCGGCCTTCCATGTCTTCCTGGTTGGCTGCCCTTTTTTCAAGGTAGTGACGCAGCATACCGCCAAGGAAAATCGGTGTCATCGTAGATACAGGCAGATAAACACCCACTGCGAACGGTAATGAGGGAACCTTGAAGATTTCACAAACAAGGGTAATACCGATACCGATACCGACCAGGCCCCACGGCAGGTTTTGATCCAACACACCATCGATCACCAGGCGCATCAATGTCGCCTGCGGTGCCGGTAACTCTGCACTACCAAAACCAAATGCCTTGCCCAGCAAAATAACGGCGGCACACACAAATACAGCGGACGTCAACACACCTATCAGTTCTGCCCTTTGCTGACGTTTCGGGGTGGCCCCGATCAGGAAACCACTCTTTAAATCCTGGGATGTATCACCCGCGATTGACACCGCGATAGCCACCACACAGCCAACGATCAACGTCGCTGCCTTCCCCGTTCCATCGGTCCAGCCCATGAGCAGGAACACCGTTGCGGTACCAAGCAGCGCGGCTATTGTCATGCCACTGGTGGGGTTGGATGTAACCCCGACCAGACCGACAATCCGGGCTGCCACCGTGACAAAGAAGAATGCAAACACGGCCACGCAGGACGCGGCTACCAACCGGATACCCACACCACCCACGTTGCCGAATGCCCAGGGGGCAAACCCGAGGAATGCGACAATCAACAGTACACCTATACCGACGGTTTTCAATGGCAGGTCCTGTCGGGTACGCGGCAGTTGTGCGGGTGCACCATCACCGGCCACCCTGGTAAGCTGACTGGCACTGGCCTTGAAGCTGTGTAACATCACCGGCAAACTGCGTATCAGGGTAATGATGCCGGCGGCGGCCACCGCACCCGCACCAATGTAACGCACATAACGCGACCATATCTGACCGGTCGGCATATCCCTGATCAGATGAAGTGTTTCAGGGAACAGGGGGATTTCACGGGCGTCTCCCCAATAGGCGATACCCGGGATGATAATCAATGCAGATAGAAGCCCCCCTCCAACCATGATCAATGCCACGCGCCGGCCAAGAATATAGCCAACACCAAACAGGGCTGCCGAAAGATCAAACCCCACCTGGGCTTTTTTGATAAACGGGATGGTCAGTGTTGCGTGACCGGGAATCAGGTGCAACCAGGACGTCAGGAACTTGAAAAGCGCTCCCATGCCAATACCAACGAAGATATTTTTAGCCCGATTGCCACCCACCTCATTGGCTACCAGGACCTCCGCGCAAGCCATTCCCTCAGGGTATGGCAACTTGCCATGTTCGCGTTCGATCAGGTAACGCCTCAGCGGTATCATGAATAACACACCCAACAGGCCACCCGACATGGCCAAAACCGTCATCTGTAAAAGACCGGGTGCCATATTCCACATGAACAGTGCCGGTAATGTAAATATGATACCGCTAGCCAGCGAACTCGATGCTGAACCCGTGGTCTGGGCAATATTCGCTTCAAGAATAGTGCCGTGAATACCGGTTTTCTGCAGTGCCCGGAATACGGCCACCGTCATCACCGCAACAGGTATGGAGGTGCTGATGGTTAATCCGGCACGCAAACCCAGGTATGCATTGGCGGCACCAAATATAATGCCAAACAAGATACCAAGACCGATACTCTTTATGGTGAATTCGGCCGGGCTTTCACTGGCAGCTACATAGGGCTTGTACTCTTCACCATCGGCCAATATTGTGTAGGCTTTGGGGTCTAATCCTTTCTTATCGGTCAACTGCGATCTCCTGCTTTTTGCTTATTATTCGTGGCCGGACATTCATCAACACCGACACATTGGCTGGCCTCATTGAAGCCCGTATTTGCACCGGTCGTATATCTGAGGTACAAATTTGCCGAAGGGCTATGGTAGCAGTTGATTTTTCAACTGCAACAAATCTGGCTGCTTTGACGCCCTGAAAAGTAAATTCGCACTTACCATTTGATCTTAAACCATGATGGAAACAAGCATGTAATGAGTTAAAATTGAACACAGACATTCTTATGGCAGGTATATAAGGACGGTTTACATTATGGCGCTGCATTCACTTGAAACAGATCCTGAATATATTGCACTTCAAACCGAGTTAGTCCACCTGCAAACCAATATGACAGACACGTCTGGACGGTTGCTAATCATATTTGAAGGACGTGACACTGCTGGCAAGGGTGGCGGGATCATGCGTTTTGTCCGCTTTCTCAATCCCCGGCACTACCGTATCGTCGCCCTTACCAAACCCACCGAGGTCGAGCAGGGGCAGTGGTTCTTACAGCGTTACATCAAGCACCTTCCTGATCCGGGCGAGATCGTATTTTTCGACCGGTCCTGGTACAACCGTGCAGTGGTGGAACCCGTGATGGGGTTCTGTAATAACGAAAAGCACCAGGAGTTCATGGATTACATCGTGACCCTGGAGGAAACCCTCGTCAAGGATGGTATCAAGGTCATCAAGTTCTGGTTTTCCATTGACCGCGAGGAACAGAAGAAGCGGTTGAAAAATCGCCAGACAAATCCATTACATATGTGGAAAATGAGTACGGTTGATGCGGTTGCACAGCAAAAATGGGAAGCCTACACAAAGTACAAATCGAAGATGTTCTGCACGACCGCTACACCATCGTGTCCATGGGTTGTAATCGATGGAAACAGAAAGGGCGTAGCCCGCAAGGCAGCCATGCGTTATGTCATATCCCAAGTGGATTATCCGGATAAGGGAGCAGCAACCCGTGACCTTGAGCCGGATCCTGCGATCGTAACCGTGATCCGTAACGCTGAAGAAGCAGAGCGATACCTGTCCTTACACCCGGGTCACTAGTCCAGCCCGGCGTCACCATCCAGAATGTGCGTTACCAGTGATCTCGGTATTTCCAGCCCATCGGCAATGGCGTATAGAACCAGCAACTCGTTATCGGTAATTTTGCCCTCCGCCCGTGCTACGACGCTCAGGTCCCGCACCACCTGCATGCGCTGGGTAATACTGGCGTGTTCCTTAACAGACTTGATGCGCTTGGGCAACGTATCAATCAGCTTGTCAATGTTCAGGACATCCAGTGAAAAGCCCTCGCCCATAAACTCCTTGAGCACTACTATTTCCTGTTCACCAATTCCATTGCGCGCATTAGCCACGGCAATTGCACCGGCAATGAATAGCTGACCCATTATCTTGGCAACTTCGGTTCGCCCCTCCAGGTAGTTGGGTTCCATCATACCCATCAGGCCTTGCACGCCGATCTCCAGTTCCGCCTTTCCAATTCCACCATCCTGCATCAAACCGGATTGATGGAAAAGTTGAAGCGCTTTTACTCTAAGGGGACTGAAGGGGTGAGTTGAAAACCAGTCCTCAACAGGAGGGCCCTGCCCCGGTTCTGCATCAAATGCCTGCATTTCGTCCATTTGATGTAGAAACTCGACTAGATTGAAGCTGACTACCTTTTCACTGGTGAGGCCAGAGGCCAGTTTGAAAAGCGCCTGGGCTACTGCGCCAAGCTCATTGGCGCAGAAAGCACCGGCACGGTCAGCAGATATTTCCGCATAACGGGTCCAGGCAAATAACTGCAGTGCCAGGCTGGCGGGCACCCTTTGCTGACCGTTGGCGATGTAACCAACCGGGATATCGTGGTGTTGATAGACATGGTGACCAAGTTCATGCCCCATCACAAACATCAGTTCGTTCTCATCAAATGCTTCCAATAGGCTGGACGAGAAAATGACAAATAAACGTCCGTCTTCGGGTTTAAAACAAGCCGCGTTGAATTGGGGACTGGCGTAAGCGTAGAGCTCCAATGGGATGTCAACGCCCAGGGTTTCCACGCAATGGTCTGCCATCTTATGCACAGAAGGAGACATATTGCGGCTCAAACGAACCGAAGAAGATAGCAATCGCCTGCGGACACCCATCGGGCCTTTTTCTGTCATTCGATCCAGATTTTCCATGGTCTTTCTGACCAACACGTCATCGAGAAGCACTTCCGCAATCTTTACATCATTCTCACATCGAATACCGTATGCGTTCATTCTTCCGACAACTCCTCAAGTGCGAACCTGGCAGCTCACATGTTACCCAAGACCTTTACCCGGGTACACTTTAAACAGGAAATATAATTGCTAACCCCGCTCGAAGAATTTTTGCCTGTGAACAAACTGACTTTATTAATATCATATAAACGAAAACCGCCTCCCGGAGGAGGCGGTTACATTCCTAAAGCCAGATTATCAATCTTCTGGTGGTGTTGGATCGATCGGAAGCATCACGGTGTCAATCACGTGGATCACTCCATTGCTAGCCTTGATATTAATCAAGGGCATCAGGTCATCACCTACAACAGGACCAACCATTTGATAAATATTGGTAATCAGCCTGGGGGACGGCATGGTCGTGGAAGTGATGTAACCGCCACCCAACATCTCAATATCCTTGGAATTGTTCTTGTTAAACACGCTGTTTGAGAAGCGACGGCCCTCGGTTACGTGATAAGCAAGAATCGTTAAAAGTGTGCCTTCACCATAGAGTGTATCTACCGCACAAGAGATTTCCGGAGCAGTTTCTGTCAGACCCAGGTTCCACAGGTCGTTCAAGGCAAGCTGCAGATCAATAAACGCCTGGTCAATCGGCGCAAACAATGTGTAGTCATCACTTCCGGTAAGAAGATCAACAACCGGGTTATAGCCTGTCTCCTCATCGGTAAGACAGCCTACTGCTCCAAGCAGGTAGGAAAAATTGCCATTGTCCGCAGCAATTTCGACAATGTTATCCATTCCGGGCTTTCCAGGCACTACCTTGTCATTATTTTTGCCAGGGCCGGCCAATACACTTCCAGCCAGCAACAAGCTTGTTGAAGCGACGGCTGCGATAACGGTCAATTTGCTCTTTGTAAATGTTTTGTACATGTTTGTCTCCTCGATAAATAGTCAATTAAATTTGCTTGAAGTCTGTGTCAGAAGCTTTAAAAGTGAATTCCTTAACAACCTTGGTAATTAATATATAAGTTTCGTATAAGTTTTGCAACTACTATTTTATCTTTTTTAAAAACTCTGTATAAGTTTCGTTGAATTTTGCCTCTAACTTAAAATTCAATATTTAATGTTTTGACCAAGGCACAGCAAATGGCGCATAAAACAATGCCCCTGCTTGAGGGGCATTGCTTCCAAATTAGAGTGGTCAGAAGAGCTCTACAAAGCACAGACCATTTTTAAATATCTAAGTAGACAGGCCTATCTATAACGGCTTTTCCGCCAGCAGGTGAACATCACTTATCGCCTGCTCCAGAAACCCCCCTTCGCAATAACAAAGGTAATACTCCCACATCCAGATAAACTCATCCGGGTAACCGAGTTCCATAACCTCATTAATATGGGTAAAGAAATTGCGCCGCCAGTGATTCAGGGTCAAGGCATAATCGCGACCGATATCCTCTACATCCTTCACCTGCATATTGCTGACCTTCATGATGGTTTCCTTCATAACAGCCAAACTCGGCAGACAACTGCCGGGGAAAATATAGCGCTGGATGAAATCAACATTTCTCTGAGCGTAAGCATATTGATCATCTGCAATGGTAATGGCCTGTATGAGCATGCGGCCACCCGGCTTCAAGAGCCGACTGCACTGACTAAAATAGGTATCGTATTGATCGCTGCCGATAGCTTCTATCATCTCGATAGAGACCAGCTTGTCAAAGCTGCCCTCAAGATCCCGATAGTCTTCCAGCAACAGTTCAATTTTTCCCTGCAAACCCGCTTCGTTAACACGCTGCCAGGCCATCTCATATTGCTGACGGGATATGGTAGTTGTGGTAACACGGCAACCGTATTTTTTTGCAGCATGAATCGCAAAACCACCCCAACCGGTTCCGATCTCGATAACATGATCATCCGGTCCAAGCCCGAGCTTTTCACAGACCACATCGAGACGGTGCCGCTGTGCGTCGGCCAGGCTTTGCCCTTCATACTCAAACATGGCTGACGAATACATCATCGATTCGTCCAGCCACAAAGAGAAGAAATCATTGCCCAGATCATAATGAGCCGAAATATTACGCCTGGCACCCTCACGGGTATTACGATTTAGCCAATGAAAGAGACGCTGCAGGGAACGTGTTAACCAGGCCGTACCGGTCTCCATATTGTCCAGTACATCACGGTTACGCAACAGGATACGAACCAGGCTGACCAGATCATCACACTGCCATGCTCCGCGCATATATGCTTCGCCTGCCCCTACAGAACCGCCAAACGCGATATCACTGTAAAAGGCTCCGTCTATCACCTCGATCTTTGCAGAAAGCTCCGCTGCCTGCTCCGTCTCACCAAAAGTGAAGCTGCGCTCTCCTTCAACCAGACTCAGGCTGCCGACCTCCATACATCGCAACTGCTTAAACACCATTCGGCGGGCAAATTCATCCAGAATACCGGGTTTCCGTGTCGATCTGAGATGGTCATCAGAAGCAAGGCTTACGGACTTCATATCTTTTTCCTTTCAATAGTGATGGTTTTAGCAGGGTGATCGTGGACTGGAACACGCTTCATCCACAACCGAAGCGCTTGCCAGTGAATAGCGAAAATTATTTTCAGGGTCATAAGCGGATAGAACAGCAGTACCCGTGCCAGCGAACCAGCATTGATTTCGGAACGCTTAAACTCCAACGTGGCATCAAATATCTTGCTGCCTTTACGAGAGTTTTCCATATGCACACTCAAGCGCTCTGCGGGACTGGAAAAGCGCCAGTCATAGTCGATGTCCATGGGCATGAATGGTGAAACATGCATTTTCTTTGCCGGTGAATAACGTTTGTTTTTTGCCCTTCCCTGGTTCATTTTTTCGCTCAACACATAGCAATACCGCTCACCCCAGGGTGTGTTATTTACCTCGGCGACAATGGCTTCTAACTGTTGATCCTCTTCGTCATAACAGTAGTAAAAACTCACGGGATTAAAGCAGTAACCGAAATAGCTCAGATTGGTTAATAACCGGATAGGGCCACCCGGACTGCTGCCAGTTTCACTTTTCACCAGGTCTCGTACAGCCCTGTCCAAAGGGACCGAAGCGTCACCCAGGTGATGCTCACGGCGAAACCGCGCCAGGGCAAATCTGCGTGTAGACCACAGCCATCGGTTCTTGAAAACCTTGTCCAGTTCCGACAGATCGAGATACATCATGAACATCCGGTACACGAACGCGTGACCGGTTGGCTGCATACGACGATGCCTAACCTGCCCTTCGAAAATCGCGCTGTTCATTACTTAGCCGCTCCTTGAAGTGGTCCAGTGCAGTCAATGCGCTCACCACGCCGTCCTCATGAAAACCGTTTCGCCAATACGCTCCACAGTAGTAGGTTCGATAGATGCCGTTAACATCAGCATGCCGTTTTTGTGCCTCTATCGATTCCAGGGTAAAGACCGGATGACTGTATTGGAAACGCTGAATGATCTTTTCAGACCGAATCGCGTATGTGTGGTTGAGCGTGACACAAAAAGTTGCTGGCGCCTCAATACCTTGCAGGATGTTCATGTTATAGCTAACAGCAACCCGCTCCTGGGAATAAGCGGGAATATGATAGTTCCACGCAGCCCAGGCACGACGACGCCTGGGCATCAGGGAGTCATCCGTATGCAAGATGGCCTCATTTGGCTGGTATTTGAATTGCCCAAGCACCTGCTCTTCATTCAAACTCGGGTCAGCCAGTAACTGCAGGGCCTGGTCACCATGACAGGCCATAAAAACCTGGTCGAAACGCTCAACTTCATGACCCGTAACTTTCACCTCGACATACTCCGGAAAACGTCGGACAAACTCTACAGGCGCATTCAACCTGATACGGTCACGATGACCGGCCACCAGTTTTTCCACATAACTGTTTGAACCACCCTTTATGACACGCCAGACCGGCCGGTCATTGACACTTAACATTCCATGATTCTGAAAAAATCGAACAAAGAATTCAGCAGGCATCTGACCCATCACTTCCGGGTTGGCTGACCAGATTGCCGCGCCCATGGGAATAATAAAATGATCCACAAATTCCTGTGAATATTTCTCGTTGCTTAGGTAATCTTTCAGCGATACCGATGAAGCGTTCGCTTCAAGCAGACGAGGCGACTCCCGGTTGAATCGTAAAATTTCACGAATCATCCTGTGAAACGATGGCCGAAATAAGTTGCTACGCTGTGCGAAAAGACTATTAAGAGTAGACCCACTGTACTCAAGTCCGGTTTTCTCATGCTGCACACTAAAACCCATGTCACTGTCCTGCCAGGCAACACCCAACTCGTCCAGCAACGCGATGAAATTAGGATAGGTACGCTCATTGAATACGATAAACCCGGTATCAATAGAATATTCCTGTCCGCCATGCTCCACGCGAACGGTATTGGTATGACCACCAATACGATTGTCTGCCTCAAACACAGTGACGTCATGTTCGCGAGCAAGGTGGTAAGCCGCTACATTGCCGGCAATACCTGTTCCAATAACTGCGATCTTCATTTGAACCGTTCCTTTCCTGATGATGGAAGCCGACCAGACTCCCTGAGTTCCACTGATACCACCTTCACCAGCGCCGGCGCTGACACGGCCTGAAACATGTATTGAGTCAAATTGAAACCCTTCCGGTTTCGCCGGCACCAATTTCGAATCGCGGTCACCATTTCTGGGGCACCAACTGAATTTTGCTGAGCTCATAACCAACCGATTCCAGCATGCCAAGAATATTTGTATATTCCGAATCAGAAATGGCTGGCTCCCTGGCCATGATCCAGACATAGTCGCGTTTGTTGCGGCCGATGACAGTGACTGAATAATCTTCGTTAAGGTAAATAATCCGATAATCGGCCTTGATCGGCCAAATGAATTGCATACCCCAAATGGCGTTGGATTCCTTGCTTACAAAGCCACGTGGTTTGTATGTCTTGAATTCACCACCGAAACCACCGTCATGAAAGGTAAAGGTGGTCGCAATGCTGCCATCATCATCAAGACGATAGTTTTCAATGGCGTTATGGGCGCCCTTCTCTATTGTCGTGGGAATATTGGCAATCACGTACCAGTCACCCATGAAGGCATCTATATCGACCCGATCGACCGTTTGCAGTGGCTCCATATTGCTACAGGCCGATAGGGTAAAAATAAGGGCCGTTAGAGAAATTGCCCGAAGTAGAGTAGTCAAAGTCCGCGCTCCAGTGTTTCAAAGTAATTGATAACGCAGGCGACGTCCACCACGCGCGTCGGTTTCCAATGCCAGCCACTCGTTGTCTTCCGAGTACCAAAGCTCAATTTTCAATTCACCGGCATCCAGCAAGTATCGATAGGCGGGCTGCATAACACCGCGAACCTCTATCTGCACCAGTTCCGGCTCACTCACTTCAATATCATGTACCTCTCCATTCTGAACATTGATCAGTCGCTCCTGCTGAAGAAAGACCGGATTCCAATAGGCGAAACTCATACTGCAGGACGGCAACTCCGCTTCACCGGCAGTGCCTCTTAACAGGAATCGATCTCCCTGCAGGGAACCACTAACCTTGAAGGGCTTGCCATTGGCGTCTGTTTTGGATTCGATTCCGGTCAGACAATCACCGACCCACGTTTCAGTGTTTTCATGTTCATACCCATACAACTTGACGAACATCAGTCGATACTCAAAGTTTGCCTCACTCTTAAGTTTACGCTGCTTGTCCAGTTGCTGCAGAACGAAATCGTGCGTGCCAATCTTCTTGTCATCCAGGTACACCTGAAAACGCCACTCCTGGTCAGCTGCAGCCACAGATGCGTAGAAGACCAAAGACGCAATCATCAATGCTATTTTGTTCAACATGGGTTCATAAGCTCCAGTTTCAATTACGTGGAAATCCAGGAAAGAAAGCGTTGGTTCGACGAATGTATTGCTGGTAACGCGGCCTGCGCTCCCCGATATCTTTTTCAAGCAACGCCACACCGGAGACCTTCAAAAGCAGAAAGGTCATCAGCAATGGGGAAACCACTGTCCACCAGGCACCCGCTGAAAGCGCAATAAGATAGAACCCCCACCAAAGCGTAAAATTTCCAAAATAGTTAGGGTGCCGCGTGTAGCGCCAAAGACCTTTTTCCAGAACCTTCCCGGCGTTACCGGGATCCTTCCTGAAGCGTGATAACTGCAGATCACCTACAGCCTCAAAAAACAAACCAACCAGGAACAGGGCGACGCCCGCATAATCCAGAAAACCGATGTCTGACTGACCGCTAATTCCCCCTGCCAGCGGCAGACTGATGACCCAGGCCAGTGCAGCTTGAAGAACGAATACGATATAGAAGCTTTTATAACGAAAACCCGGCTCGTTATTGGCTCGAATTTCCTGGTAGCGGTAATCTTCTGGTTGACCATGATTACGCCAACTTATATAGGCAGATAGGCGTAGCGCCCAGATAGCAACCAATGCGAGCACCAACGCTTCACGCGGACCACCATCCGCACTCATTGCGGCATATGCCAATGCCACCAGCAGAAACATCAGGGACCACAGTGAATCAACAATGCTGACATCATTGCGCCACAGGCTAAGCAACCAGAAAACCACCGCGACGAGCAATAATAGAACACCGGACCAAAGGAATGCCGTCCAATCAATCATCACTCACTCTCGCTTAGTCTTTGCAGGGGCACAAGCACGGGTGCGCGGTCACGATCATAACGACCTGCTACAAAGGTAATTATAGGCATCGCTACCGCCCAGATGACCGCCAGCGCGATCAGACTGGAGCGATAATCAATCAATTCGATCGCACCCAGGCGCTGACCTGCGATATAACTCAGTGGTCCGAAAACTGCACCCATCACGGACGCCAGAACAAGGTTGCTTTTTAACCAGGCCATGGATAAATTGATTGTGGTCGAAAACAGTGCCCACATGGCCAGTATCCAATAGGGCGCGACGCCGGCTATCTGTACGCCACTGGGATAAACTACCCAGCCGCTACTGACGAGAAAACTATCAAAAATCAGGCCCAATATTACACAAAGCAAGAGTAGCTGCAGCTCGACCCGTGGGCGATCAGCCATTTTGATATGTACCGCCACAATCAGGCAGACAAGCAATGCCCCCAGCCATGGCATGCCATTGGCCGCACCTAGTACACAGGCAAACCATCCCGCTTGGAAAGAGA
>JAOUCZ010000330.1 GCA_029859505.1 Lysobacterales bacterium
GGGCCGCTCCATTCAAATGCTCACACTGGGTGTTGGTGACGACAGGATCATGTTTTGGTCCCAGATGCACGGTGATGAACCTTCAGCCACACCGGCGTTGCTTGATATTGTCGATTACCTGCTTTCGAACTCAGATCAGGCGGCGATTCGCTCGATTCTTGAAAACTACACGCTGTTAGTCATTCCAATGCTCAACCCGGATGGTGCTGAAGCCTGGGAACGGCGTAATGCTCAGGGCATTGATATCAACCGGGATGCTTTGCAACTGGTCACACCTGAGGGCAGGTTGCTCAAGCGAATACGTGATGAGTATCAACCCATGCTGGGCCTGAACCTGCACGACCAGAATCGTATGACAACGGTAGGTGATACGGGCCGTCTCGCCACTTGTTCCGTATTGTCAGTTTCGGGTGATGCGGAAAACACATTGACGCGAGGCAGGTTACGCACCAAGCGGGCTTGTACTGCCATCGTTGAAGCCCTTACTCGTTTTATACCCGGCGGAATAGCCCGATACGATGAAGAATGGAGCCCCAGGGCCTTTGGCGACAATATCACAGCATGGGGTACACCGGTGGTGTTGATCGAAACGGGTGGCTTTCCTGCCGGTTTTGAGGTCAGCGATTTAACCCGGCTGAATTTTGTTGCGATTCTGACGGTTCTCCTGGGTCTTGCCGATGATGATCTAGCAACCTATGACCCAGAGGTCTACGAGGACATGCCTGAGAATCAGACCGATTCATGGTCAGACTTTGTCGTCAGGGGTGGGTTTGTAATGCAGCCGGGAATCATGGAAGCATTCCGCAGTGATCTCGCGTTTAATATCCTGCGTAGCGGGCGGCAAGCTGTTGAAAATTCCGACCAGGCCCTTACGCCCTCGCAGATAATCCTGCTCGGCGATGCATCCGGCCATGGTGCTGGAACCAGTGTTAATGCGGATGGAAAGGTGTTGTTGGCGGCTTTTGAAGTGGGTGTTAAGGGCCTGTCGGAGAAACACTGGATGGATCAGGGCAATTTGTCCCGCCTGGCACAAATGGGTGTGGGCACCATTTACTGGGAAGCCACTGAAGCGGATTATGTGGCCGCGCTTGCACATGCAGCGACTTATGCTATGCGGGGTTTGCCACGGATTGAAGTGCTGATTAATGCTTCGAAGTTGCCAACGATCATGCTTTCAGGGCCGCCGCCAATTGCCAGGTCAAACTCGATTAATGCAAGTATGGAAGCGCTGGGTCTTGGGGGTTTGCCGGAGAGCAGGGTGCTTGATTCATTGTGGGTGGAGCCAGCAGACGGAAAGCCCGGTTCAGCGCGTTTATGTAAAGACCAACCGGCTTCCTTTGTTATGGTCACATCGACCGATGAAGGTCAGATAGATTTCACGGACGGGAAATTGATATCAGTTTGGATAGATGGCTGCCAGCTTGTTTAGGGGTAAGACTTTACAGTTTTATAGCCGATTGTATTTAATAAAATACATTATTATATCTTTATAAATATCTGTTTAATATATAAATAGTACATTAAAATATAGGATAAGAAAACAAAAACCAAAGCATAAACAAGTGAGGCATTAATTGGGCTGAGCCAGGGTAGAAATAACATATTCAGCAGCCATTCCTTCAAGGTAATTAAACTGTCACCAGATTCCCATTTAGCTTCATAAAGCAATCTTCCGACCATTCCCGAAAGAACAAATACGGTAATTGCATTCATACCATAGACACAAAACGGCCCCGTACCCCTGCGCCAGCCTTTGATATCAATCAGATAATACGAAACCCCAAATACCACCATTGCCATACCACCTGTGAAAAGTGCATAAGAACTGGTCCAGAGACTCTTGTTGATGGGCAGCCAGAACTGCCAAACTGAGCCGATTGCAATAGCGACACATCCAGCTCCGAGCATCAATGATACCTTTTTCACACCCGCCTTCTCACTCAGTAACAAATGTCCGGTCAGTACGCCGATCAGGGTTGTTGATATGGCTGGAACTGTGCTGAAAATACCCTCCGGATCCCAGCTCTTTGTCACAGACCACATATGCCCCTGGAGAAAAAGACTATCGACCCATGCTGAAAAATTGGCACCTTTTTCATATGATCCGGCGCCGACGCCCGGAACGGGAAACCATTGCATGGCTGCCCAGTAAATCAGCAGTAATCCAACTGTCCAGGCGACCTGTGACTTCACGCTTCCATGCAGAAAGATCAGGCTTGCGAAGAAGTAACAAACTGCGATTCGTTGTAAAACACCTGGAATACGAATACTTGAGAAATCATAAAATGGAAATCCGGAAAGGAATAACCCAAGGGCAAAAAGTATCAGTGTGCGACGGACAATTTTCTCATGGAGCTGTCTTGACGGCAGGTGATTTTCTTTTTTTGCTGAAAAGGCCAGCGTGATGGAAACACCTACTATAAAGAGAAAAAAGGGAAATATGAGGTCAGTTGCGGTCCAGCCATGCCACTTTGCATGTAATAGCGGCGGATAGACATGCGCCCAGCTGCCGGGATTATTGACCAGAATCATGGCGGCGATGGTGATACCCCTGAAAAAATCCAGGCTCAGCAGACGTTTTTTGTTTGACGCCGCACCACTTGCTGTTTGATCTGAATCCAATGTTTTTATCTTTTGGATGGTTGCGAGCTTAGGCCTTTAGCAACGTGACCTGATCTTTCGCCAGGCTGATCCGGCGCTGTTTATACAGTTTTCCCAGTGCCCTTTTATAATTTTTTTTGCTTACACCGAACTGTTTGTAGATTTCCTCGGGCGGGCTGTAGTCGGTCAGGGTGGAAGTACCCCCATTGGCTACGAGAAAGGACACGATGCGATCGCTTAAATCATCGCGCGCATGCTGGTCTTGCTTCTGCAGTGTCAGGTCAATTTTCCTGTCATCCCGTATCGCCTTGATATACCCCTTGGTTTTGACACCGGGTTTTAGCGGCTTGAAGACCTCACCCTTGTAAAGCAAACCAAGATGGGTGCCGTTGATCACAGCTTTGAACCCCATGTCGCTCTCATTCACTATCAACAGGTCTACCTGCTCGCCGGGCGCCATGTTTTTGGCGCGTTCATCAAGAAAATTATGAAGCTTGGTAGTGCCAATAACGTTTTGCTGTGGGTCCAGAAACAGGTAGACCACGTAGGACTGGCCCTCAACCATTGGCGTGAGTTGTTGACTGATAGGAACCAACAGATCTCTCTCAAGGCCACAATCCATGAATGCCCCGGTTTTGGTCACGGTGACGGCCTTCAACAGGGCGCATTCACCCAGTTGAGCCTTTGGCTGGCTTGTACGGGGATTGGACGGTTTTCTTTTGGGTTTTACAGGTCGCATATGCATAGGTTAACGCACAAGTAGGCGGAAGTCGTTATCAGATCACTTTATTCGATGGACAGGGAGCACGGCAGAGCTTATAAGAGAGCTGGTTTTCAATTTGGACATACTATGCGTCACTGGACCCAACTCGGCGAAGCGCCTATCCCGGGTAGCGACAAGACCCTTTTGCTGTTCCGTGGTAAAGATGATTTCTCCATCAGGATTTCCGGTGGCTTTGAATTGATGAGTACGCG
>JAOUCZ010000089.1 GCA_029859505.1 Lysobacterales bacterium
CCAGTACGCTATCACCGCCTGTATTATTTTGGTTCTTTTTGCTCACGCTTTTATTCCTGTTGCTGATTACTCTTCAGACAAGCCCTGCTTCAGGGATGCCTCTACAAATTGATCCAGATCGCCATCGAGCACGGCCTGGGTATTGCCTGTTTCCACGTTGGTACGCAGATCCTTGATACGGGATTGATCCAGCACATAGGAACGTATTTGACTACCCCAGCCAATATCAGATTTCGAATCCTCCAGTTGCTGGCTTTCGGCATTTCGCTTCATAAGCTCAAGCTCATACAGTTTCGCACGCAACTGCTTCATCGCGTGATCCTTGTTCTTGTGCTGTGAACGGTCGTTCTGACACTGCACCACGGTATTGGTCGGCAGATGGGTAATACGGACCGCGGACTCTGTCCGGTTGACATGCTGGCCACCGGCGCCCGATGCCCGGTAAACATCGATACGTAAATCGGAGGGGTTGATATCAATATCGATATCGTCATCCACCTCCGGTGAAACAAACACGGCAGCGAATGATGTATGACGGCGGTTGCCCGAGTCAAAAGGTGACTTTCTTACCAGTCTGTGAACGCCAATTTCCGTCTTGCACCATCCATAAGCATAGTCACCCTTGACATGGATGGTGGCACTTTTAATACCGGCTACATCGCCGGCAGAGGCTTCTACCAGCTCACCCTTCCAGCCCCGCCGCTCTATCCAGCGAAGATACATGCGTAACAACATTTCAGCCCAGTCCTGGGCCTCGGTGCCACCCGATCCCGACTGAATTTCGAGATAACAGTGGTTGGCGTCCACCTCACCCCTGAACATACGTTGGAATTCCAGCTTGTGAACTTCACTCTCGATCGTATTGATTTCAGATATCACCGAGCTCACGATATCTTCATCCTGCTCTTCGATTGCCATTTCCAGCATTTCGGTATTTTCTTCGAGACCTATTGCAACACGATCCAGTGTTTCTACGATCATCTCCAACTGCGCACGTTCACGACCCAGCGCCTGCGCCGTGGCTGGTACGTTCCATACATCGGGGTTTTCCAGCTCCCGGTTTACTTCTTCAAGCCGATCTTTATTACCCGCATAGTCAAAGATACCCCCTCAACGCATCAGAGCGTTGCTGCAGGTCCTGGAGTTGGTTGCTGATTTGATTGGTTTCCACACATTTAACCTTAGCTTTGAAGCGGTGCATTTTACACCAAGGCAGGTTTACAAGCCTGTCGAATTTTTAGTCTGTCGCTGCCAGGATCTGATCCACCATCAGCTGACAGGTTTTGTGGCCCCGGAAATGGTTGACATCCAGTTTGTAGACCAGCCTGACAGTGTCTGTATCAGGCAGGTCCTCCGGCAGACGACTAAATGCTATCGCATCAATACTTCCAGTGCCATCGACGGGCTTTAGCACCATTTTTAAATGACTGCCGCCCACCACCCTGCTTTCTCTAACCACGAAACGACCCTCGAACAGTGGCTCAGGAAAATGCTGACCCCACGGGCCCAGGCTACGGATAAGTTCGGCGAAAGGAAGTGTCATGTCACCGGCGGATAATTCGCCATCGGTGAGTATTTCATTGTTCAGTGTCCTGCCTTTCAGGAAGAATTCTATGGATTCGTTCAGCGCCTGCTTGAACGGTTCCAACTGGTCTGCAGTTAACGTCAGACCTGCCGCCATGGCATGACCTCCAAAAGCCGGAATCATTTCCGGATGCAGTGTGTCGATACGCGCCAATACGTCCCGAATATGTAAACCGGCCACAGAGCGTGCCGAACCTTTGAGAACATCAGAGCCTTCTGCCTCAGGAGCAAAAGCCAATACCGGCCGATGAACGGCATCCTTGATCCTTGATGCTACCAGGCCCACGATACCCTGATGCCAGGCACTGTCATAGAGACATAATCCTGCTGGTAACTCGGTACCCTCAAGGCTGCTCAGCAGTTGCCCCAATTGGTCAAAAGCCTGCTGTTGCATTTGTTTCTGCCGTGCGCGCCGGTCCTGGTTCAATGTATCCAGCTCGGTCGCCAACTCCATTGCCTCCTCGCGGTCTTCTGTCAGTAAACACTGAATACCAACACCCATGTCCTCGAGCCTTCCTGCTGCATTGAGGCGTGGCGCGACGGCGAATGCCAGGTCGGAAGCGACCAGGTGGCGGTAATCCCTGCCGCCCAGTCTGAGTAACGCCAGCAAACCGGGACTGCAAAGACCCTGCCGGATGCGGTCGATTCCCTGGCGCACCAGGATACGGTTATTTTCATCCAGAGAAACAAGGTCGGCCACGGTTCCCAGGGCTACCAGGTCCAGCAGTCGTGCCAGGTTTGGTTCCCCGCGCGGCAACGTGAACCAGTTGCGCTCACGCAGTGCACTCCTGAGAACGCTCATCAGGTAAAACACCACACCCACACCAGCGAGACTTTTACTCGGAAACTGATCACCGGGACAGTTGGGGTTAACGATCGCATCTGCATCCGGCAAAGTATTCCCGGGTAAATGGTGGTCGGTGACAATCACCTTGCAACCAAGTTCGCGCGCCCGTTTTACACCGTCGTTTGAACTGATGCCGGAGTCTACTGTGACCAATACGTCCGGCGGATCGCCTGCCAGTGTCTCCACCAGCCCGACACTAAGTCCGTAACCGAACTCAAAACGGTTGGGAACACGGAAATCCACACGGGTCGCGGCCATCAGGTGCAAGGCGCGCACGGCAAGTGCCGTACCGGTTGCACCATCGGCATCAAAATCACCTACGATCAATATGCTTTGCCCTGACACCACCGCATCAGCGAGTATTTCTGCGGCCTGCTGGATGCCAGAGAGCGCCGCTGGCTTGTGCAAGCGACCCAGTTTCAGATCAAGAGATGCCTCATTAGTGATACCGCGCGCCAGCAGAATGCGGCGGACGACCGGATGCAGCGAATCCGACAGTGTGTGTGATACGGACCCGGTTTGCCGCTGCCCTACCCTACGGCGGACAAGCAAAACCATTATCCTTAAACATATTCGACTTTAACGATTTCGTAAACCAACTCACCACCAGGCGCGTTGACTACGATCTCATCGCCCTCTTCTTTGCCGATCATCGCCCTGGCTATGGGTGATGTAATTGCGATACGTGACTCTTTGATGTCCGACTCAAGGTCACCGACAACCTGATAGGTTATCTCCTTGTCCTTGTCCTCATCATACAATGTCACTGTCGCGCCAAATACAACTTTTCCGCCCGGGTTAAGCTTCGTGATATCAATGACCTGTGCACCCGAAAGTTCAGATTCCAGATGGCGAATCCTGCCCTCGGTAAAACTTTGTTGTTCCCTGGCTGCGTGGTATTCCGCGTTTTCCTTTAAATCGCCGTGCGCTCTCGCCTCTGCAATCGCAGCAATAATCTGTGGTCTGACGACCTTTTTCAGGTGTGCCGCTTCGGCCCGCAGTCGTTCGGCACCTTGAAGTGTTAATGGTGTTCTTTTCATAAAACGTTCCTGTCAGAGGATCTATTTCGTACCCGTGTGGGCACTGTGTAACTCCTGAAGAGTTCGAACCTCCGGATTAAATTCGTGGTCAATGGCCTGTAATGTGGCCCAACCACGGGCAATGGTTGTCGTATAGCTTACCTTGTATTGCAGCGCTTCTCGACGAATGGAGAAAGAATCCGAAATCGCCATACTGCCTTCGGTCGTATTGACAATAAATTCGATTTCGCCATTTTTAATGGCATCGACGATATGCGGGCGACCCTCATCCACCTTGTTGATAGGTTCACATATAAAGCCTTTCTCACGCAAATACCTGGAGGTTCCACTTGTTGCAATCAGTGAATAACCTCTTTCCACCAACTCCTGCGCAATAGGCAGCAGTGGTTCTTTATCCGCATCCCTGACACTCAGAAAAGCATTTCCGGGTCTTGGAATTCCATACTTGGCACCTTTCATTGCGCGTGCACAGGCTTGACCAAAACTACGACCGACACCCATCACTTCACCGGTCGAGCGCATTTCCGGCCCCAATATGGGATCGACGCCAGGGAATTTCAAAAACGGCAAAACTGCTTCTTTAACAGAATAGAATTCAGGTATTATTTCTTCTGTAACACCTTGTTCTTTCAGTGTTTTACCTGCCATGCACAGCGCGGCAACTGATGCCAGCGGCCGACCCGTTGCCTTGGAAACAAACGGCACAGTGCGTGAGGCGCGCGGGTTAACCTCCAGGATATAAATCTCATCACGGCGCAGGGCAAACTGGGCATTCATCAAACCTACCACGCCAAGCTCAAGCCCCATCATCTTCATTTGCCGACGCATCTCGTCCTGGATTTCCACGGACAGACTGTGCGGTGGGATGGAACAGGCAGAATCACCAGAGTGCACACCGGCTTGTTCGATATGCTCCATGATGCCGCCGATCAGCACATCCTTGCCGTCACAGATGGCATCAATATCCACTTCAATAGCGTGATCCAGGAAACGGTCCAGCAGAACCGGGGAATCATTTGATACCTTGACGGCATCGCGCATATAACGGCGCAAATCTTTTTCACCATGCACAACATCCATGGCACGACCGCCGAGCACATAGGACGGCCTCACTACCAGCGGGTAGCCAATTTCAGCGGCCAGCACCACCGCCTCATCAACACTTGTTGCAGTGCGGTTGGGAGGCTGGCGCAAACCCAGCTTGTTCAACATCTGTTGAAAGCGTTCGCGATCCTCGGCAAGGTCTATCGAATCAGGAGAGGTACCGATAATCGGCACGCCGGCCGCTTCCAGCGGACGTGCAAGGTTTAGCGGCGTCTGACCACCATACTGAACGATCACACCTTTCGGATTTTCGCGATGCACAATCTCCAGTACATCTTCCAATGTCAGCGGCTCAAAGTAGAGCCTGTCAGAGGTATCGTAATCGGTTGAAACCGTCTCCGGATTACAATTAACCATGATGGTTTCATAACCATCATCACGAAGCGCCAGTGCGGCGTGAACACAGCAATAATCAAACTCAATTCCCTGGCCGATGCGGTTCGGACCGCCACCCAGCACCATGATCTTGGTGTTATCCGTCGGTTCAGATTCACACTCTTCCTCGTAGGTGGAATAGAGGTAAGCGGTAGTGGTTGCGAACTCTGCCGCACAGGTATCGACACGTTTATAAACCGGCCGCACACCCAAACCATGGCGATGCTCACGTAATACAGTCTCAGACACACCCACCAGCGCCGCCAGTCTGGCATCGGAAAAACCCTTTTGCTTAAGACCAAACAAACGTTGCTTGTCAAGCGCCTCCAGACCCTGTTGCCCAACTTCTGTTTCACTGAGAATCAGGTCTTCTATCTGGGCGAGGAACCATGGATCAATCTTCGTGAGTTTATGAATTCTTTCCGCACTCCAGCCTTCCCGGAACGCATCGGCGACATAGAACAACCTTTCAGCACCTGCCTCACGCAACTCGCGCTTTAGTTCTGCTGTACGATCATAGGGGTCCTTGGTCAGTAGAATCGGGTTAAGACCATCACGGCCAGTCTCAAGGCTACGCAGGGCCTTTTGCAAGGACTCCTGGAAAGTCCGGCCGATGGACATCGCCTCCCCTACTGATTTCATCTGGGTGGTCAGGCGGTCATCGGCAGCCGGAAATTTTTCAAATGCAAACCGTGGAATCTTGGTTACCACGTAATCGATGGCAGGCTCAAACGAGGCGGGTGTTGCACCACCGGTAATCTCATTTCGCAGCTCGTCCAGAGTAAAACCAACCGCCAGTTTGGCAGCAACCTTGGCAATGGGAAACCCTGTGGCCTTGGACGCCAGTGCTGACGACCGTGAGACACGCGGATTCATCTCGATAATGATGACCCTACCGTTTTCCGGGTTAACCGCAAATTGTACGTTGGAGCCACCGGTATCCACGCCAATCTTACGCAGCACTGCTATCGACGCATCGCGCAGGAACTGGTATTCCTTATCAGTCAGAGTTAGTGCAGGAGCAACCGTAATTGAATCACCCGTATGAATTCCCATCGGGTCCAAATTTTCAATCGAGCAGATAATGATGCAGTTATCGGTGTGATCGCGCACCACCTCCATTTCATATTCTTTCCAGCCCAGTACGGAAACTTCCATCAAGACTTCGGTGGTCGGTGACTGCTCGAGACCGCGTTTGACGATATCGACAAATTCTTCCCGGTTATAGGCGATACCACCACCTGAGCCACCCATCGTGAATGAGGGACGGAGAATGGTGGGGAAACCGATTCTTTCCAGCCTGCCAAGGGCCTCATCAAGACTATGGACAAGTTCAGCGCGGGGCGTTTCCAGACCGATATCCGCCATTGCCTTTCGGAACAGATCCCTGTCCTCGGCCATATCAATGGCTTCACGTGTTGCGCCGATCATTTCCACATTGAATTTTTCAAGCACACCTTTGCGCACCAGATCCAACGAACAGTTCAAAGCTGTCTGACCACCCATGGTAGGCAACAGGGCATCCGGGCGCTCTTTTTCGATAATGCTCGCAACCGTTCGCCACTCGACCGGCTCGATATAAATAGCATCCGCCATATCCGGGTCTGTCATGATGGTGGCCGGGTTGGAATTCACCAGCACCACCCTGTAACCCTCTTCGCGCAATGCCTTGCAGGCCTGGGCTCCGGAATAGTCGAATTCACAAGCCTGGCCAATCACAATCGGACCGGCCCCAATGATCAATATGGTTTTTATGTCAGTTCTTTTTGGCATAGGTAATCAGTCTTCGCGGCTCATCAGGCTTATGAAACGATCGAATAAGGGTGCAACATCGTGCGGACCGGGACTTGCTTCGGGGTGACCCTGAAAGCCAAAGGCACGCCCGTTGTTCAGTTCGATGCCCTGCAGGCTGCCATCAAACAGTGACCGGTGTGTTGCCCTGATATTTTCCGGTAAGTTTTCTTCATCCAATGCGAAACCGTGATTCTGACTGGTTATCAAAACCAGTTTTGTATCAAGATCCTGGACCGGGTGATTGGCGCCATGATGCCCAAACTTCATCTTGACGGTACGGGCCCCGGCAGCAAGACCAAGTAACTGAACACCCAGGCAGATTCCAAAAACGGGCAAATTGGTTTGCAAAATTTCCTGTATGGCCTCGATGGCATAGTCACATGGCTCAGGGTCACCCGGGCCATTGGACAAAAACACACCATCGGGTTGCATCGCAAGTACTTCACTCGCGGGTGTGGTGGCCGGAACCACGGTTACACGGCAACCCCGGTCACTCAGCATACGCAGGATATTTCGCTTGATACCGAAATCATAGGCAACCACGTGGCGTAGCGAAGCAGTCGTTTTCCAGTCAGTTGAATCGAGGTCATAACTGCCCTGACTCCACTCATACAGCTCCGGGGTGGTCACAACCCTCGCAAGGTCCTGCCCTTTCATACCGGGAAAACTTCGCGCAGTTTTCAAGGCAAGCTCTTTATCAGGTTGGTCACCGGCAATAATACAACCGCCCTGGGCACCCTTTTCTCTCAGTATCCTCGTCAATCGACGTGTATCGATACCGGCTATGGCTACAATCCCGAGACGCTGCAGGTAGTGCTGCAATGATTCTTCACTGCGCCAGTTACTACACAACATCGGTGCATCCCGTACGATTAGTCCGGATGCCGCCGGTTGTGACGACTCTTCATCAACCGGATTGCATCCGGTATTGCCAATATGGGGAAACGTCAAGGTGACGATTTGTTTCGAATAGGATGGGTCAGTCAAAATTTCCTGATAGCCAGTCATCGAGGTATTGAATACTACCTCGCCGGTCGTGGTGCCTTCAGCACCAATGCTTTGACCGTAAAACAAACTTCCGTCTTCGAGTGCCAGCAACGCCTGCTGTGTCAAGTTCCTGTCTCCGGATGCACAAAACGGGAATGCCGTAGACAGCGATTCCCGCTTAGATTAATTAGTAAAACAGCATTTTCCAACATTTTCGGATCGAAGCCGCAAATGTCGTTCTAAGCGTCAGAATTTTACTGGAACGAACAACACCTGTCTAACAATATTATGTTCAGGATGAACGGTATGCCGCGGGCGCAGGGATGCGCAGGAGCGGCGTGTGTCAAGTTTGCACAGTGTATGTAGATGAACGGTATATCGCAGTTGAGCACATATACGTGTGAGGCCAACCCAACACCGACTACCGGTTCTGTAAACCCCTTTAGTCCAACCCAAGCCAGTCACTGGTCGAATAGTAGCCAGGTTTCTGCCCGACCAACCATTCACCGGCTTTGAGCGCACCCTTTGCAAATACAGTACGATCAAGCGCCTTGTGAGTGATTTCTATCAATTCGTTGGGCATGGTAAAACTGATGGTATGTTCGCCGATAACCTCACCTTCACGCACACTTGAAAACGCCACATCTCCATCTTCAGTACCAGGGCTTGAACCTTCCCCATCCAGTCGCGACTGCGAACCCAACAAGCGACCTTCCAGGGCCGCACCTGCAAGGGCCAGTGCGGTGCCTGATGGCGCATCGAGCTTGTGCCGGTGATGTACATCGTTGATCGAAATTTCCGCGCCAACGCCCAGAGCAGCGGCCGCCTGACGCACCAGTGCCGTAACCAAAGCAACGCCGTGACTAAGATTAGGCGCCCACAAAACAGGTACTTCCCGGGATGCACTTTTAAGTGCTTCAATATCCTTGTCAACCAATCCGGTTGTTCCGCTAACTAACGCTACGTTATTGGCCGCACACCAGCGGGCCGCGGCCCGGGCGCCACCCGGCAATGTAAAATCAATCAGCAGGTCGGCGTCGCTTTGCAGCTCTTCCAGGGAAGCAAACCAGTCAATACCGGGGCAATCATCCGGCAGCGTTCGAGAAACCAGGGCTACTGGTTCCAGTTTGTCATAGCCAGACAACTGAGCCAGAACACTACGTGCCATACGACCCGCCCCGTGCACTACTGTTCGGATCATGAAGTCATCCGGTCAAAAAACTCTTTCACTCCCCCCAACCATGAACTCGACTTTGGATTATGGTCGGTTTTACTGGTTTCGTAGGTCTCCTGAAACTGTTTCAACAATGATTTCTGTGCCTTGGAAAGCCTGACAGGTGTTTCAATCACCACCTTGCACATCAGGTCACCCTGGCGGTGGCTGCGCACTGACTTAACGCCTTTACCCTTCAAGCGGAACATTCGCCCTGTCTGGGTTTCCGCAGGTATCTTCAATTTGACCTGACCGTTTAAAGTGGGTATTTCCAGCTCACCGCCGATGGCGGCAGTGGTAAAGTGAATTGGGACTTCGCAATAAAGGTCATCACCGTCACGTTCAAACAGGCGGTGTGCTCGTACCCTGACTTCAACATACAGGTCACCCGCCGGAGCCCCGGTCATACCGGCCTCACCTTCTCCCGCCAGCCGTATTCTGTCACCGGTATCCACACCGGAAGGAATTTTAACCGACAGGGTTTTGGTCTCACGTACCCGACCCTGCCCGTGACAGGATGGACAAGGATTCTTGATGACCTGCCCCATACCCTTACAGGCAGGACAGGTTTGCTGAACCGAGAAAATACCCTGCTGCATACGCACCTGGCCAACACCACCACAGGTCGTGCAGGAGGTTTTGTCACCGTCTTCGGCGCCGCTTCCGTCACACTTTTTGCATTCACCCAGGGTTGGAATGCGAATCTCACGCGTAATACCGGTAACAGCTTCTTCCAGGTCAAGCTCTATTGCAAACCTCAGGTCAGACCCACGTTGCTGCTGCCGTGCACCACCGCGCCCGCCCCTGCCGCCAAAAATATCTCCGAAGATATCTCCGAAAACATCACCGACATCTCCGTCGAAGCCCGCCGGTCCGCGTGCACCAGGGCCGGTTGCAGCATGACCAAACTGGTCGTAGGCTGAGCGCCGCTTCGGATCCTTAAGCACATCGTAGGCTTCCTGGGCCTCTTTAAAGTGCTCTTGGGCATCATTATCATCCGGATTGCGGTCAGGATGAAATTTCATTGCAAGCTTGCGGTAAGCCTTCTTGAGCTCAGCGTCATCAACATTCCGCTGAACTCCAAGCACTTCGTAATAATCACGTTTAGCCATAATAAAAAGGTCTGTTTAATTGTAGTTTTTACCTGCCACTGATTTGCGGTCGAATCAGTGGCAATTCAAGCAAAACTACCCCAACACGGCTAAAGTCTTTACGTTTTTGGCTAGAAACCTCAAGATCGAGGCATGCTCAATCCGATTCAGAACAAAAACAACCCCGGCATTTAGCCAAAACTCACCACACCAAGTCCGGCCCGACTGGCATCAGCGAGAGCGGCCGAAACATCACTAATGAGATCTGGCGTGTGCTCAATTCCAACTGATAAGCGTAATAGCGTGCCTCTGATTCCTGCCTCATGTTGAGCCTCACGTGTCATGGCCGCATGCGTCATACTCGCCGGGTGACAAACCAGGCTTTCCACACCGCCCAAAGATTCAGCAAGCGTAAATAGTTTCGTACCATCCAGGAAAGCCCGAACCTCCGGTTCGCCACCCTTCAGCTCAAAACTGATAATTGCACCAAACCCGGACTGTTGGGCCAGGGCAAGATGATGGTCCGGATGATTGGTCAAACCAGGATAGTGAACACGGCCCACGGCACCATGGGCATTGAGAACCCTGACGACAGCCTGGGCATTCTCCTCGTGACAGCGCAGCCTGGCATGCAGGGTACGCAGACCACGCATTGTCTGGCTGCAATCCCAGGGTGAAGCAGTTGACCCTACACAGTTAGCCCACCAGGCAAGCTTTTCCAGTAAGGCGGGTGTTTTAGCCACAACCGCCCCACCTACCACATCGCTGTGTCCATTGATGTACTTGGTAGTGGAGTGAACGACGATATCCGCCCCGAGTGAGAGTGGCTGTTGCAGTAACGGTGTCAGGAAAGTGTTGTCCACCACCAGTAACGCCCCGCATTCACGTGCAATAGTCGCCATCGCCCGTATATCTGTGATTCGCAGCAAGGGATTGCTCGGTGTTTCGACCCAGATAATTCTGGGACGGTGGGTTAAACAGGTGCGGCGAACCGCATCCGTATCCGTGAAATCCGCAAATTGAGTTTTAAACCGCCCTGCACCCGACAAAGATGAAAATGCGCGGTAACAACCCCCGTAACAATTATGTGGTGCAACGATGGTGTCTTCCGGTTTGAGAAGATGTGTCACCAGCACCACCGCGGACATTCCTGTATTGGTCACAACAGCGCCATGCCCGACTTCAAGCCGGGTAATTGCCCCTGCCAGTACGTCACGGGTTGGGTTACCGCTACGTGAGTAGTCGTACTCGCGCTTACCGCCAAGACCCTCAAAACTGAAGTTGGAAGACAAATATACCGGCGGCATCACTGCACCATGCTGCCCGTCAGTATCAATGCCCGCACGAACCGTATTGGTAATTTTTTGATATTTCATGATGATCGCCTTGTTTCCATATTTGAGGTTAATTGCAAACCTCATTGGAAACTCCGGCGAAGCCGTTGACGGGGAAAAGGCCCATCACATGTTTATGTGCTGCCAGTTCGCTCATTTTTCGGTAGTCCGGAAGGACCCCGCAGGAGTTAGCACCTATTACGGGATGGTTAGTCCCGAAGGTTGCCCCGGCGTCAAAGGGCCTGTCCCTCAGCCGGTCTCAATGAGTGTTAACGCAGTCTAGCTTAGGCACCGGTGATGTCAAGAGATTTCCTGAACACAAAAAAAGCCCCGGCAAGACCGGGGCTTTCTTAAAACGATAATTTGCAAACAGACTTTACTTGTCAGCTTCCTTACTATCATCAACCTCTTCAAACTCGGCATCAACGACATCGTCGGCTGCTGCTTCCGCCTGGGGACCTGCATCTTCTGCTGCACCCGCTGCTTCTGCTTCGGCCGCTGCCGCCTGGTAAATAACCTGGGCTGCTTCGGTCAGTTTGCTGGTCGCAGCTTCGATGGCATCCTTGTCATCCAGCTTCATGGCTTCCTCGACACCTTCAATCGCTTCTTCGATACCCTTGCGATCCTCTTCGCCGATCTTGTCACCCATTTCTTTCAGGGTTGAACGGGTGGAATGAACCATTGCATCAGCACTGTTACGAGCGGTAACCGTTTCGTGGAATTTACGATCCTCCTCGGCGTGCGCCTCGGCATCGCGTACCATCTCGTCGATCTCAGAATCACTCAGACCAGAACCGGACTTGATGACAATTTTCTGTTCCTTGCCGGTCGCCTTGTCCGTCGCACTTACATGCATGATGGCATTCGCATCAATATCAAAGGTGACTTCGATTTGTGGCATACCACGCATGGCCGGTGCGATACCTGCCAAGTCAAAGCGGGCAAGTGATTTATTGGCACTGGCCA
>JAOUCZ010000090.1 GCA_029859505.1 Lysobacterales bacterium
CTGGTAGCGTACCGCTTCGTCCCAGTGCCTTATATGCCTCCGGCAATACGGGGTCGATTGATAGAGCCAACTCTGCCTTCTGGGTGGCCATTTCGGCCCATTCCTCACCCATTCCATAATTTGATGCGCGCAATGCGTAACCGTTTGCACTACCGGCAATTGCCAAGGCAAACTCGGGGTCGAGTTCAATGGCTTTTTGGTAAAACGCCAGCGCCGTCTCATTATCCTGGCGGGTCCAGCGACGATAAAAAGCACGACCTTTCAAATAGGCGTCATAGGCTGCAGCAACATCTGTCGAACTTCGTTGCAGGGACTCGATGCCCGCTTTCGAAATCGTTGCCTGGAGCGATGTCGCCACACTCTCGGCGACACCAAGCTGCATTTCAGGAAGCCTGGCCAGGTTGATCTCATAGGATTTCGCCCAGTGATGTTCCTCGCTGGCAGCGTCAATCATCTGCACGGTAACTTTCAAATTGTCCCCGAAACGCTGGACACTGCCTTCCATCACGGTGCCAACGTTGAGTTCCCGGGCAATATCGACCACACGCAACCCGGAGTCTTTGTAACGCATGGACGTGGTGCGGGCGATCACACTCAGGCCATCAACCTGGGCCAGTGCCGAAATAATGTCCTCCGTGACTCCCTCGGCCAGGTATTCGTCCTCCTGCCTGCCACTGAAATTATCGAACGGCAATACGGCGACTCTTCTGACTGTGGTGCTTTTGTCAACAGTCTGCGTCACTGCCGACCTATCTGACCACTCCAGGCGGGTTATCAATCCTCCCGCAACTAAAACAATGATTGCAATGGCAGTACCAATAGCCAGACGATAACGACTATGTGTGGGTGGATTGGCGGTGGCGGATTCAGTCAAGGGCTCCACCGCCGCAATCAACCGGTAGCCGCGACCCCGCACCGAGGCAACATATTTCGGTGTTGCACTGCTGTCACCCAGAGCTTTGCGCAATAGCTTCACGCGTTGCTTGACGGTTTCCTCACCGACCACCACCCTGCTCCAGACTTCCTCCATCAGGGTATCGGTATCCACCACGTTTGGGGCGTGCCGGGCAAGGCACAACAGCAGCTCAAAGGATAGCTTTGGCAGGTCAATTTCGATGGTCGAGCGATGTACGCTCACCGTACCGGTATCCAGTTCCAAATCTCCGATTCTGTAGCGTTCCGGTATGACTTGGCCTGTGTTCAAAGTGCTTTCCAGGGGTGGGTATAGGGCGGCGTAAAACAGCCTGAATTGTACACGGATAGTACGGCTTCACCAAACCTTCACCAAAGATTACCGCTGGTTTCAGGTTGCCGGAGGTGCTTACAGGCATGATGCGGCCTGAATTAACTATATAGAGAGATGAAAGGAAATGAACATTATTAAAAAGTTGATGCCCACAGCCCTATTGAGCTTATGCAGCTTGTCCTTGGTTTGCTCCCCTGCCAACGCTGAAGCCATGGAGTCACCCATGTTGATCAACTACGGCGTCAGTGGCAGTTGGTACGAACCTTCCACTTCGGGGCAGGGTTTTGTAATCGACATACTGCCGCTTAACAACCTGTTGGCAGCCTATTGGTTCACCTACCCTGTGGAAGGAGGTGCACGAGACTGGTACCTGGCCACCGGTGATATTAACGGCGATAGTGTGGAACTCACGATTTATCAAACAGAGAACGGTTTGTTTGATGAAGCCAGTTTGGTGGAAACCAATGCGGTGGGTAGCGCACAACTGGAGTTTTTATCCTGCGGGGCGGCCCGTTGGACATACCAGGTCGACACGCTTGGCCTGAGCGGTGAAATTCCATTGCAACGAATTGCACCCGACCAGATGTGTGAGCAGTTTCTGGCCACGGCCAACACCAATGTTGTCAGCCACACCAATACCTGGGTGGACATTCGTGGTGAATGGCTTTTCGAAGGCTGTGTGAACCTGGAAAATTCAGACTCCCATGGTAACGAACTGTTCACCTTCACTGAAACCACCGTTACCCTGAAAATTGACCGCTACAGCAACCCCGACTGCACGGGTGCATTTTCACAACAGACTATGACACTGGATATGCAGCGTGTTGATAAATCCATGGCATTACTGGATGGAGAAGAAGTTATTGCCAACCGGTTTATTTTGAATGATCTCGATAGCGGACAGGAAGTCAAAATCCTGTTCTATGTAGATGATCGCGGTGACGAACCATTACTGACTCACGGTGAATTGGATGGGCCGACGGACAGTGAAGGGTTTCCTTCCGAGATCCCTCCCTTCTTTTTTAACAGGTTGACGGAGTAAAGATGTCACGCCAGTCTATTACTCTAATCCCATGATTTACTACAACCGAAGAAATCTTCGGTTGTAGTTTTGCAGTTGAATAAAGTGAATGTACCGGGGTTCAGGAAAAACGCTGGTTCTCAACTTATTTCTGAAATGGAAACAGGGTACTTATCGGGGCATGTTCATATTCAAGAGCATTTAGCCGTGTGGTTCCAAACCATGCGCCAGGGGCATCCACAACAAGAATCGTTTTGGCGTAGCCCGTTTCATCAAAGCCCCTTCTGAAGTGCACCCGGGATTTAACCACAAACACATCATAATCATCGGGGTCGATACCTGCGAAACGAAGCGGGTCTAATGTCCTGATCTGTACATAGGTCGGCACGATGTACAGTAAATTGTTGTTTCCATATTCTATAATCGCGATTTCGTCATAACCCCAGCCTTCTCCGAAGTACTTCACCTTGCCGCTAACACGAACCGGCGTACCCGCCTGATCGCCGGTGAACCCGCCGACTTCCCTGTCGAAATCATCACCGGGTTGTGCATTGGCAGCTTTCAATGCCGCGAGGGCATTCTCATCACGCAATGCGGCATACAGGACTTTGCTCACGTCCTTTGCGATAAGCGCTTTCAAAATCCAGGTTGCATCCCCCGGTCGATCAGAATAATCGCCCAGTACGACAGGAACGGCACCTCGCTCGATGGCGGAGACTGTCTGTGCTACAGCCTCATCCGGCATGGGGAAGGTTCCGCCCGCAAAATCCTCCCGCACCCGCCAGATAAATTCTGCCATATCATCGGCAATGGCCCCTGCCAATTCAGGATCATTGTTGGTCATCACATGTACCGTCGCACCCACATCCGGTACGTCAGACCAGGGAAAGCCATAAAAGACACTCACGTATGCATCCTTCTTTCTGGCCTCCCAACGCCTGGCACGCTCCATGATCATCATCGATGGTGACTGACCCGTCCATTGCAGAACTGTGGCCGTTATAACCGGGGGCTTCCGTGTTGCTGTTGTTGATTGATACTGGCCTTTCATTGAGCGGTAGAGAAAAGTTGCAGTGCGGCTTCCCTGGTGGAAAGCATCGTAATGGGGGTAACGCTTGGTGACGAAAGCCGCATTGGCCCATTCAAGAAACTGTTCATCCTCATTACCGTGTAAATCAAAAGAACCTGCAATGGGAACATCGGGTCCCACCAATGCCCGTACCCGCTTTGCAATCTCCGCTTCAGGACGGGGGATATCTCTCACGGCCATTGCCCCATGTAGAGAAAGATAGACGCCCTGGACCGGCATTTGTGACCTGAGATCATCAAGAATGATCTTCATGAAATGTTCGAAACTCTCTTTACTTTCCCAACTTCTGGAAGAGCCTCCGAACACATCGTCCGGAGAATTAAGGCCGACAACTTCCATATCGTCAAATTGTGCTGCGGTGTGTACAAAACCACCAATGAAACCACCCGACTTGATGAGATCCTCCCCTGCCACAAAGGGTAGCCACCGGCTACGGTCTTCAATTTCTGTGTCACCGCCGGGACAAAATGTACAGGTCTCCTGCATGTATTTAAGTACGGCAACCTTATAAACCTTCCATTCTTTGCCCGGAAGATTCTGAGCCTGCAAGCATGAAGAAGCCCCAAGTAATAGAACCAGGAAAATTAAATAATAGAGATTATGTAATCGATTCATTGAAGGGTTCCTTGACCAATATTCGCTTATTGGAAGGGTTTTTCCATTCCAAAATACCGTCTGGATCAAGACGCACTATATAGGATTTTAAGTTTGAAGCTGAAACAAATAAAAGATAAGGCCAAATAGCAAACTTTAGTCAAACTTGAGTTACCTGTTAGCTAACCGGGATGGCTTTTAGTACACTTATCGCTGTTGAATTACAGTAAACAAACGGTTTCATTTAAGACCATCGATTAACTACACAAAGGTCAGACCAATGAGTTTAATCAACGAAACCCTGACCTCATAGTATGCTCCGCAAACTCCTTCTTCCCATAATTTTTATCCTGCTCGGTTATGGATTCTGGTTGAGCGAAGAATTCAAAACGATCACCGCAGGTGTTGCCGTATTTCTATTTGGCATGATCGCACTGGAAGAAGGGTTCAAGACTTTCACCGGTGGCACACTGGAAAGAATTCTGCGCAAATCTACCAGTAACACGGCAAAGAGCATGGCCTTTGGCGTGGTAACGACTTCGATCATGCAATCGAGTTCGCTGGTCTCAGTCATAACCATTTCATTTCTCAGCGCCGGTCTGCTCGAACTGACATCTGCCATTGGTATTATTTTTGGCGCCAACCTAGGCACAACCACAGGTGCATGGTTGGTCGCTGGTTTCGGTCTTAAAGTAAACCTTTCTTCATATGCAATGCCGATGCTGGTCTTTGGCGTCATATTGATGATGCAAAGTGCAAAAAACCTGAAAGGCACAGGATACGTTTTAGCTGGACTCGGTTTTCTCTTTCTCGGTATTCACTATATGAAAGAGGGTTTTGACACCATTGGTCAGGGAATCAACCTCGCAGACTATGCCATGACTGGATACAAGGGCGTATTTGCATTTGCGGGCATAGGCATTTTGGCCACTGTCATCATGCAATCGAGTCATGCAACCCTGGTGCTGACATTGGCAGCGCTTGCAACACAACAGGTAAGCTATGAAAACGCACTGGCCCTTGCAATCGGCTCAAACGTGGGCACGACTATTACCGCGATAATCGGAGCACTGGGTTCCGGGATCGAAGGCAAACGCCTCGCTGTCGCTCACCTGTGCTTCAATGTCACAACAGGTCTTATTGCCATTTTTGCCATTTACCATTTGATAGTCGCAGTGGCATGGATAAGCGCTCATGTGGGTATTTCAGAGGATAACTACACCCTGCAACTGGCGGTGTTTCACACCTTGTTCAATTTGATCGGTATCCTGGTGATGTTGCCACTATTGAAACTGCTGGTAAAAATGCTTGAAAAACTGATGCCCATTGAGGAACCGGAAATAGAGCGTCCCAAGTACCTGAACCCGGCACTGCTTGAAGTTGCGGATGCGGCAGTAGAAGCAGTGAAAAATGAAACCACTCGCTTATATGATATTTCCGTGGGGGTCATCGCCAATGGTCTGAGCATACACCGGGAAGCATTTCATTCAGACCTGAAACCCAAGCAAGTGGTCAAAAAGTCCACGGAAATCATCGACAAGGACATTGATGACATTTACGAACGCAAGATCAAGGCGCTTTATGGTGCAATCGTCGAGTTTATCATTCACGCCCGGGGGGGGTATTCAAAAGGCCAGCTAAAGGAGGAGTTAAACTCCTATCGAAGGGCAGGCCAACACATTGTAGAAGCAGTAAAGGGCGTAAAACATCTGCAAAAAAACCTAAACCGGTTTTTAATATCGGATAATACTTACGTCTCAAAAGAATACTACAAATTACGGCTGTTGGTCGTACGTGTGCTCAGACAAATCGACATTAGCCGAAAAGTGAACGAATCGGATTCGTCAGTTGGAAGCCTGGATTTTGACCAGCTAAAGCTGGAGGTCGAGGAAAAATCTGAGAAGATCAGCAATGGTCTGGACAAGTTAATCAGAAAAAACCTGATTGACGTGCAAATGGCTACCTCGTTGATGAATGACATGTCCTACTGCAAGGAAACATGCTGGGATCTGATTGAGGCCGCCATTGTCCTTTTCTCAACTGCCGACCGCGACGACCAGAGTGCCATGAGAAGCATTGCACTTGATGAACACGAAATTGCAGAGATTGCCGAAGCTGCTGAAACTGAAGTAACCCACTGAAGGAAGATGTTCCTGTGAGAATCAAACAACTACTAGACAAGCTATCTGGAATTCTTGATGAAGAACGTAAGGTACAACTTGAAAAATATAAATCACTCAAGAAGGTCTTAAAAGCCCTGCGGACCGAAAAAACAGACCTGGAGCTTTCTCTCGAAAAAACTGAAGACGAAGAAACCCAGCACAATATTGAGTCACGCCTGAAAGTGATTTCTGCGCAACGCAAGAAAGGCCTGAAGCTTATGAAAGACCTGAAAAAGGAAAGAAAGGGCGAGACCGCCTCGTAGTCTCTACAAAACACTACTCATTATCACTTAGCTCGTCCGAACAAGTTTGGCTGGACTGATCTCCATGACTAGTTTTTCTGCCATGATTTTTGCCGGATCGAGTATCGGTATTCCACCAATCCTGTCTTCTTTGACGGCCAGGGGCAGTTCTGTACACCCAAGAATGACGCCCTCTGCTCCCAATTGAATCACATGTTCAATGGCAGCACGAACCCTCGCCACCGCTTGCGCAGTAGCCGGGCCATCACATGTCTTGATACCAAAAGACGGGTCGTATAGTGCCGCATGAATATCATTGATCCTTACTTGCTCTTCAGGGATAACACATTGCAAGCCTTCCGCCTCCAACGCCTGGTCATATAGGCGCGTTTTGTAAGTGCCCTGTGTAGCCAGTAAACCAACACGCCTGGCTTGTGGATGCCGGTTTTTGATGTGAGCAATGGTTTCATCGATTAAGTGAAGAACCTGGAGCTCTACTTTTTTTTCCCATAGTATTTCAAGTGCCACGTCAAATACGGGTCTCGCATGGGCAGTGTTGCAGGCCATGACAGCGATGGTGACACCTATATCAGCCATCTTTTCTAACTGTTCCGCAATGGCCTGTGCCGGGTTGGTATCGGTCTTGCCTAGCAGGAAATCAGTGCGGTCGGATATGCACTCCGGCAATGAAAACAAAACAAATGGCAGGTGGTCCTGATCGCATTTGGCCCTTGTCATCGCAATGAGTTTTTCAGCCATATCCAGACCGGCTTGCGGCCCCATGCCACCGAGAATTCCGATGAGTGGTGTAGGTAGGCTCATGGTTTTGATGGTGTGAGTTTCTTCATTTTTATGTTCCCGGTTCAGAGGCTGAAATTCCCAAACCAAAAGTTTCCACAAAGCAGGTAAGCGTAATGATATCAATAGAGGCAGCGATACGTAACAATCCGGCCAAACGCACCACCGATCTGTTGAAGAGTGTATTCGGGGGTTGGCGGGTTTGCACATAAATTCCAAGCTCTCAAGTTGACATGCATGTGTTGCTGCAACAGGTTCTTTTTTCAGCTCATAAGCAACCTGATTAACCATAGCTCTCTCAAAGCCTTGCGATTGACCGGTTTCGGTGATGCTTTTTCAAGTATCATATCAAGCTGAGATCCGGACCTGTTTCAAAGATCACCTTCCCCATTTACCGAGTAAATTTCTTGAATACTTTAATGATTTCCCGATTACGAACCGAATGGTTTGGCAACATTCGTGGTGATGTCCTGGCTGGCCTTGTGGTCGCCCTGGCGCTAATTCCTGAAGCGATCGCTTTTTCCATTATTGCAGGCGTTGACCCCAAAGTTGGACTGTATGCGTCTTTCTCCATCGCGGTGGTTGTCGCAATCACCGGTGGTCGCCCCGGAATGATCTCTGCGGCGACTGCAGCGACTGCTGTGTTGATGGTGACACTGGTGAAGGATCACGGTCTGCAATACCTGTTGGCCGCAACGGTGCTCGCAGGGCTTTTACAAATTACTGCAGGCTTTTTGCGTGTGGGTTACCTGATGAGATTCATATCAAAATCGGTGATGACGGGGTTTGTAAATGCCCTGGCGATATTGATATTCATGGCCCAGCTACCAGAACTGATCAATGTGCCCTGGCTGACCTATGTGATGCTTGCGGGTGGTCTTGCCATCATCTATTTGCTGCCTTTAGTCACGAAAATGGTGCCTTCTCCTCTCATCTGTATCATTATTTTGACGGTCATTTCCATTCTTATGGGACTGGAAATACGCACCGTGGGCGATATGGGTGAACTGCCGTCAACGCTGCCTGTTTTCCTGATCCCTGATATCCCGCTTAACCTCGACACATTTTTGATCGTCCTGCCCTACTCTGCCGCCGTAGCTGCTGTTGGCCTGCTTGAATCCCTGATGACAGCAACCATTGTTGATGAACTCACCGATACAAAAAGTGACAAAAATCGTGAATGTATTGGCCAGGGTATTGCCAATACGGCAACCGGCTTCATTGGCGGTATGGCAGGCTGTGCCATGATTGGTCAATCCATGATCAATGTGAAATCCGGCGGTCGTGGCAGACTGTCCACTTTTTGTGCCGGTGTATTTTTACTGCTGATGATCGTTTTTCTCGGCGATTGGGTAAAACAGATTCCCATGGCGGCGCTGGTTGCGATCATGATTATGGTATCGATAGGAACATTTAGCTGGTCATCGATCAAAAACCTGAAGCTCCACCCTCGGAGTTCCTCAATCGTCATGCTATCAACGGTTATCGTGGTTGTCGCAACACACAACCTCGCCATCGGTGTATTCGTCGGTGTGCTTTTCTCCGGTATCTTTTTCGCCTGGAAAATTTCCCAGATATTTCGGGTTACATCAACACTGTCAGAAGACGATACTGCCCGTACCTACCTGGTTGAGGGACAGTTATTTTTTGCCTCGGCAGAGAACTTCACCGCCGCATTTGATTTTAAAGAGGCGCTGGAAAAGGTCATAATCGATGTCAGCCATGCACATATCTGGGATATATCCAGTGTCGCCGCACTGGATATGGTGGTATTGAAATTCAGGCGCGAAGGCGCCGAGACAGAGATCATAGGACTGAACGAAGCCAGTGAAACCATTATGGGCAAGCTGGCTATTCATGATGAGCCAGGAGCCCTGGACCGATTGTTGGGCCACTAAGGAATAACACAATGATTAAACTAATCGCGTTTTTAGATGACTCGATTTATTCAAAGAGTGTTTGTGAATACGCAGCCTGGATAGCGGCAAAAGTGGGTGGATCGGTTGATCTTGTGCATGTTCTTGGTCGTCGTGATGAATCCGAAGCACCTGTGGATCTCAGCGGCAGTATTGGATTGGGTGCAAGAACAGCCTTGCTTGAGGAGCTCGCCGAATTCGACGGTCAGATGGCCAGGCTCGGACACAAACGCGGCCGCGCCATCCTCGAAGACGCCAGGGATATTCTGCTTGCGTCGGGCATCGAGGAAGTCCACACCCTGCTGCGTAACGACGGCATAATCGAAGCGATTCAGACATTCGAAAAAGATGCAGGCCTTATCGTTATTGGCAAACGTGGCGAGGGCACCGAAACGGACGAGATGCACCTGGGCTCAAATTTTGAACGCGTGGTTCGTTCCAGTCACAAGCCCATCCTTGTGGCATCCAGAGATTTCCTGTCCGTCAAACGCGCTTTAATCGCCTTTGATGGCGGCGCTAGTGCCTTGAAAGCCGTTAATTACCTCGCCAAAAACCGGTCATTCAATGATATCGAGTGCCACCTGTTGAGTGTTGCCGACGCTTCTTCCAAGGCAAATCAAAAGCTCGAAAGTGCAGCGATGTTACTTCGTGATGCGGGCTATACCGTGGGAACCACCCTACAGGCCGGACAACCCGAAGCAGTTATTTGCGAAACAATTAAATCCCGTCAATTCGACCTGTTAGTGATGGGTGCCTATGGACATTCACACATACGCAACCTCATTATTGGTTCCACAACAACGGCCATGATCCGAAGCTGCAAAATACCAGTACTGCTGTTTCGCTGAAAAGTCCTGGTTTCTTGAGGTCAGGCCCAGGTCATCAAACCGATGACGCCAAAACTTAAGAAATAAAGTGCCAGGATTACGTGCAACACCATGGCCGCCGTGGAGTGCCAGCAAGGGCCAGAGGCGAATCCTGATCGCTGCACCGGGGGTGATTTTTCCACGCAGGCGTCGCACCAGCCAAACCGGGAAGAGCAGCAGGGAACTGGCGATGAAAAATCCCCACAATGCCGCGATACCAAGTTGGCCGTAAACCATGACTGCGTTATTGGTTCGATCTGTGAATTATTCAATTATATGCTATAGTTATTTAATATAGACTATAGTTATTTATTTTAATCAGGTTTATCGATGATAAAACAGTACGACTCCAGCAGACGTAAGAATGCAGCCAGGCAGACCCGCGAGAAGATTTTGCAGGCTGCAATGAAGCTTCATTGGCAGGGAATTACAGAATATGGCCCGCTGGCACTTGAGGCAGATTGCTCCATGGCCACCCTGCGCAAACATTTTCCGAACAAGGAAGATCTTTTCCAAAACTGCACGCGCACATTTGCCGAGACATTGATAATGCCTGACCTGACCTATCTGCGAGAAATAGCTGACCCGGCGGATAGTGTTACCGAATGCGTTTTTGAGCTCTGTCGAATACACGAGGCCATGTTTGGGTACGCCTGGCTCAGTGCACACGAACGCAAGAACTCCCCTACCCTGGATACAGAAATGAGTGGCTACGAAGGGCTGGCCGATGCGATTGCCGGCATCATCACGCCTGCCGGTTCATCAAAGTCTTCATTGATCAGGGGACTGCTTGACTTCCTTACTTATCGCGCAATGCGTTTATCGGGGCAGCTTTCACCTGAAAGGGCTACACAGGAGTTGGTCGAAACCCTTCAGTCCATCATCGATGTTGACAGGCACTCTGCCTGATCAATCCTTATTAGGAGAATGACCACCATGGAAACAAATAAGCAAAGCGGCACAACAATCAATGAAATCGCTGAGAGCATTTATCGCATCAGCACACCGGTACCACCCGAAACCATACCCGGTGGATTTACGTTTAACCAGTTTCTGGTCGTGGATGAAGCCCCGTTGCTCTATCACACGGGTCCGCGCAAAATGCTGCCCCTTGTCCAGGAAGCCATTAACGCGCTCATTCCTGTCAACAGCTTGCGGTATATTGGATTTTCACATTACGAGGCCGACGAGTGCGGTTCGCTTAATAACTTTCTGGAAATGGCACCAAATGCTGAACCGCTTTGCAGCAAAATCGCCAAGATGGTTAGCGTGGATGACATTGCGATAAGACCGGCACACGCTCTGGCCGATGGCGAAGAACTCTCACTTGGAACACATGTGGTCCGTTGGATTGATACACCCCACTTCCCCCATGCCTGGGGGTGTGGCCACCTGTTTGAGAAGACAACCAAAACACTGTTTTGTGGTGACCTGTTTACCCAGGGCGGACATGAACATGAACCGTTAACCACCAGCGACATTCTTGAACCCAGTGAACAAATGCGTGGAGGGTTGGACTATTTTTCCCAGACCAGGCTTGTCCATGAACTTGCAGAGAAGCTTGCGATCACTGCTCCACAAGTCCTCGCATGTATGCACGGGGCTTCCTGGAAAGGCGATGGTGCAACACTTTTGCGACAATTGGGCGGTCGACTGGCGGGCGGGGTGTAATCAAATTATTCGAGCACAACCAAAACGGTAAGACATTTCAACGCTTTGTAAATTGAAACCTTAAATGGTGACTTATCAGGAGGTAAAATGGCGTCATGAATAAGTCCGCAAATAACCCCAGCAGACTTCCCATGGCGAAGTTCCAGATACCTGATCATCAGAACATCAACAAGCGTCTTCGGAACTTTCTACTCAAGATGTCACGGGACATATCTGATCGTGGTTCCAACAACACCAGTGGCGTTTCCTACTTTAACAACAAATGGTTATCGCAAGCGCAGCTACACAAAAGCGATAACAGTGACTTGCAAGAGCTCGTGAGGTTTGCAGAGGAAACCGCTAACAAAGTATTCCGTTCACCTGATCCGGACCTGGTGATCTCAACCACGGCAATGTGGAGCATCGTCAGCAAGGCCGGTTTGACCGGGTCGCGACACAATCATGCTGGAAGAGTGTCCGGCGCGTATTATGTTGATGCGGGTTCATCCGGTGAAGCAGATGGTGGACTCATGCAGTTTTACCAACAACCGGAAAGCGCAATTCCAAGCCATCAGTTCAAGCCCGAAGCTGGATGCCTGTTACTCTTTTCGAGCTCACTTGAGCACTCGGTCAGTGCTTATAGCGGCTCAAAACCGCGCATCGTTATTTCTCTGAATATGAGATAAGCGCGCCATGCACCCAATCAGCTAATTGCAGTTTGTTGTTGATCAATTGCCTGCAAT
>JAOUCZ010000331.1 GCA_029859505.1 Lysobacterales bacterium
ACTTTGCCACCCGCGTAAGTCCCCTCCATGGGAAACATCCAGCCATTTGAAAGGTTGCCATTATGGGATATTGCAAGAGCGGTGCCGCCCGTTTTAGCCTCGTAATCTGCCAACCACTGGTAGAGGTCCAGAGGGTCCTGGGTACCCAACGGTGGCTGTGTGGTCAGCGGTATTACCTGTCGGGCATAGCTTCCGTCATCACGCAGGATAACGTTTCGGTGCAGGTTGTAACCCTTGGGGACCGATGTCCATTCGTAACCAATCAGGGCGGTGAAGTGGCCAGGATCGTTGAAACGGTCGGCGGTTTTGGTGATATCTTCCCAGACATTGTCATAGATGGTAGAACCCGGAGAGTATTGCTCCAGCAACTCGGGTGGAATTTTCATCTGTGAAAAATGTGTGATCAGATCGAAGGCAGCTTCACCGGCAGCCTCGCCACCCTTTTGAAACCCTTCAGCCCACTCCTTGCCCTTGGGAACCGCCATGATATTGGGTGCCCCATTTTGTATATCAAAGGCAATACCCATCATGTCGGAATGATCCGCAATCACGAGCCAGTCGAGCGGCCGACCCAGTTTGACAGGCTGACCACTGGAGGCCATCACCTCTTCGCCGAGAGCGAAGCGATAGGCTTCCTCATGGCCAAGGGTGGCTCCAAACAGTCCGGCATCCAGTGACAAACCCGTGTGCAGGTGCGTCTCCCCCCAGTAAACATTGCTGGGAAATGAACGCTTGGCGTAGGGTGAATATGCCTTGCCGGGGTATAAATCCGACAAAGATAAAGATTCCTTCGCTGGTTTGATCTGCGCGAATGCGGTCGTCGATGCGACCAGCAGGAACACACAGAATAAGTTTATGCCCAATAAAGCATAAGAACGAATAGATTCTAAAGTATATTTATGCATTCGAATCATAGACTTGCCTCCAGTTTAAACTCTAAGACCACTGATCTGAAACGGGTTCCAGTCAATACGTAACTATCTAAAACTCACCTGTGACTTCGGCCAGAAACCAACTACACAGGCCACTCACTCAGTATCCAGTTGACCCCGTCACATCAGGCCTCGGGCAGAAATGACCCGACCTGGGTACCACCACCACTTTCTGTAAGCGCACGCATCACCAAATCTGCAACTGCGAGGTCGAGCACACCCAATCCGAAAGGCGAAAAAATCAGCTTGCGGTGATCACGTTCGGGAAGCTCAATATTGCCGAGCAGAATATCACCTAATGAACTATGGACGAAATCTGTATGCCCCACCTGTTGCGATGCAAGATGAATAGAGGTTGCCGCCCTGTTAACGTGATCAAGATCATCGACGATGTTGTGATTTGACAGAATCGAGTCGGCACTCAGGTCGCGTAGCGATACATGAAGTATGGTTGCACCTGGGGGACATGCATCAAGGTTTTCGATATAAGGTGATATCGCCGTTGTCCCGAATGCAACCATCTGACATTCACTCAGCAATTCATCCAGGCTTTGGGCAACACTGAATGTGGTAGCAGGATTGTTTGCAAGCAACCTCTCTCCAAAACTTTCAGCACGTACAGGGTCAAGATCGAATGCGATAAACCGGTTGACATTGGGCCAGACAACCGTAAGAAACTGTGCAACTGCGAGATTGATCGGGCCACAACCGACGAAGCCAATCGCATTGGGTTCGCCATTCGCCAGCACCCTGGATGCCAGTGCCGCTGATGCTGCGGTGCGTTGCTTGCTGATGATCGACCCCTCAACAACTGCTCTTGGCCGTCCTGTGAGACGATCGTTCAATATCATGACAGCCGACGCTCTCTCCATGCCCCTGGCGACATTGTCCGGCATGGATGCAATCCACTTAACGCCAGCGAGCTGATAATCATCACCTAGATAGGCCGGCAGGCAGATAATCCTGTCCTTGTCACTATCGGGAAAACGCAGAAAGCTTGAATGTGGAAGCGAGCTGGCACCACGGGAATGTGTCTCGTAGGCGCTCTTTACAGCGTCGAGAACACCTTTTTCGCGCCCCTCAAGTGCTGCCTCTACTTCGCTGGCCCCAATGACCAGAATGTCGTTATTGAGCAACTTAAAACTCCTTTACTGCTTTCGACCAGCGATGTGCAATATCGCCGAGGTTGTCCCGAACCCAATCGTCGGAATAAATTGTATCGAGATATCGCTCTCCCTTGTCGGGTAACAGCGCAACCACCGTTGCATTTTCCGGAATTTCATCACTCATACGGTCAATTGCACTGATAACACCACCGGATGAGCCACCTGCCAGGATAGCTTCTGTCCGTGCCAGGCGTCGACAGCCTACAACACAATCAATATCTGTAACGTGCATGTACTTGTGAATACCTTCTGTCGGGGTCAGCTTTGGACAGATAGCAGAACCAAGACCAGGAACCAGGCGGTCGTGTCTGTGGTTTGAGAATATCTGGCTGCCCAGTGCATCGACAGCAATTACGCGGGTGGGATAACCATGATCTTTCAGGTAGTCAAGGCAACCCTTGATCGTGCCGCAGGTGGCGGTTGCGATAAACAGGTAGTCCAGCATTCGCCCATCCAGATCACGGAGTATTTCCTTGATGGTTGAGCGGTAATGGGCAGAGGCATTTTCGAGACTTGAATACTGGTTAACCCAGAAGCTATTCTCGACCTTGCTGAGTATTTCATCAATTCGCTTCAGTTTTGTCGGTAGATACTCACCGGTTTCCACATCCGGCTCTTCGATCATCTCAATGTCAGCTCCATAGGCTGCAAGGATGTCAAGATTCTGCTTAGTCACCTTGGGATCGACCAGACAACGGAAACGAAGTCCATGATAGGCACAAACCTGTGCCAGACCGATGCCGGTATTTCCTGAACTGGCTTCAACTATGAGTGTGTCGGAATTGATCTCACCCGTCTGCAAAGCTCCTTCGATAATAGCGACACTTGGCCGGTCCTTGGAACTGCCACCCGGGTTCAATCCTTCCAGTTTTGCAAAACAATTAAAATGTGCAGGTTCAAAGATTTTTTGAAGCTGGACAAGTGGTGTCCCGCCAATGGCCCCCAGTATCCCCCCGGGTGAAATATACCCATCAGGATTCTGCATTTGAACCGGTCGCGAAGGATGAAACTTGAGAGGAACCTTCCTGTGCTCTGCGTCCTTCACTATTCTGAAAGGTATAGGATCATCAGAATGTGACATTAGTTTACCCCCTGCCCAACCTGGACATAGTTATGGCTGCTGTAAACAGTTTTGATCTTGTTTGACATCCTTAGTTATGGCCTTTTGGTGTTTTCAGTTTCTGGCTGAACCGGGGCCGAAGCGACTTCAACCTGCAACGGCTGTGAAGAATCAAAATGAATATCTCGTTGTGGGAAAGCCATTGTGATACCGGCCTCATTCAATGCTTTATCCACCATAAATCGCAAATCACTGTCCAATCGTTCACGCTGGGTTTTTGTGGCATCAACCCAATAGAGAATTTTGAAAATCAGGGTGCTTTCACTAAATTCTTCAAAACGAACCTCTGGTTCCGGACGGTCAAGTATCTGACCATGCTTAACTGCAACTGCGAGCAAGGCCCGGGAA
>JAOUCZ010000332.1 GCA_029859505.1 Lysobacterales bacterium
TCAAGTGCTATTCCCAGAAGCGCCGCAACGATTGGTCGTATCCTCACCGGCAATGGTTACAACACTGCATTTCTTGGAAAGCACCATAATGTCCCGGACGAACATTCCAGTGCAGCAGGGCCCTTCCATCTATGGCCGACAGGCTTGGGATTTGAGTATTTCTATGGCTTCATCGGCGGGGATACTGACCAATTTCACCCCAACCTGTTTCGCGGTATCCAGGCGGTCGAGCCACAGCTGAGGTCTGATAACTTTATCCTCGACAAGGCCTTGGCAGATGATGCGATCCGGTGGCTGCGTAATCAGGCCGTGGCAGGTCCTGATAAGCCCTGGATGATCTGGTACGCGCCTGGAACAACGCATTCGCCACACCAGGCTCCGCAGGAGTGGATTGACAAATTCAAGGGCCGGTTTAATCAGGGCTGGGATATTGTGCGCGAGGAGAGTCACACAAGGCAAAAAGCCCAGGGTGTGATACCCGATTCTGCAAAACTGACACCCCGGCCATCAGAACTGCAAGCCTGGGACTCACTGACCGCAACTCAAAAGCAAATTGCGGCCGCCTATATGGAGGTATTTGCCGCAACGCTGGCGTTTCAGGATCAACAGATCGGTCGCGTCATCGATGAACTCAGGCAGAGTGGAGATTTTGACAATACGCTTATCATGTTTGTCCAAGGTGATAACGGCGGCAGCGCAGAGGGCGGTCTGGATGGTCACCTGAACGAAATTGGTGATATGGCCAACCAGGTTGAAGAGCCGGAAAACTGGGTGTTATCCAGACTGGCCGCGATGGGTGGCCCCGAGTCATACCAGAACTACCCGGCGGGTTGGGCATGGGCCATGAATAGTCCCTTTCAATGGACTAAGTCAGTGGGGTCCCATTTGGGTGGAACACGCAACGGCCTGATTGTGTCCTGGCCAGCAGGTATTGCTGCAACAGGTGAAGTCAGGGATCAGTATCACCATGTGATTGATATCATGCCCACAGCATTGGATGCCGCAGGCATTGAACCGCCGGAGGTCGTAGACGGAATCGTTCAACAGCGCATTGACGGTATCAGTATGCGGGAATCATTTAAGAACCCACAAGCTCATGGGCGGCAGACCCAATATTTCGAACTGTACGCAAACCGCGCAATCTATCAGCAAGGATGGCTGGCCAACACACGGCCTGTCGTGTTGCCGTGGCAGCAGGATTACAGCGGTGGTGATCCATTATCGGACTACAGCTGGGAGCTGTATGAGCTCGACAAAGACTATAGTCAGGCCACGGATCTTGCCGAACAATTCCCTGAAAGGCTTGATGCAATGAAACAACTCTGGTGGGAGACAGCAAAAAACAACAACGTACTACCACTCGACGACCGGCGCGGTGCCGCGCGCGTGTGGGAGCGTTTTTTGAGGTATTGGAATACGGGCAAGGAGTCTGTCTTCCGGGGCAAGCAGGTTTCGGCAACCTGGGCAGTTGCTCCACCTCTATTTGCCAGGGATTTCACAATTACAGCCGATTTATCAACGGAATCTGCTTCCGCCAATGGCGTTATTCTTGCAATGGGTAGTTGGTTTGGTGGCTGGAGCTTCTATCTGGACAAGGGCGACCGGTGGCCTATCACGCGTTTTCACAAAGACCGGAAGATCAATTTATCGTGAGGTCTGAAAGGCGTTTTGGTGCAGGGTCTTTCCAGTTGGAATTCAGATTTAAATATGATGGTGGTGGTATCGCCAAAGGCGGCACAATGACGATTCTTGGAAATGGCGACATCATCGCGCAAGGGCGGGTTGAACGAACGATTTCAATCCCGGCAGGTTTGGGCGAGACCATGGATACCGGACGGGATACAGGTGTGCCGGTAACATCTGCGGTCGCTGGTCAAACCAACTTTGAAGGCGAGATTGACGAAGTGAGAGTTCATTCAGGCAAGCTGAGTCTGATACCGTTCTGACGCTATTTCGATATTCACCGGGATTTTGGTTATTAGAATCCTGGCGTCTTCATCGGGCGGAATTCGAGAGGAGTGAAGCCCACAGTTTCGACGATGGGCCTATATTGATGCATGGAAATATTCAGACTGGCAGGCACTCCAGGTCACTCTGAAGTTATTCAGCCGAGATTCACCTGCTTGAGTTAGAATAATTCACATATTTTAGGATTCTGCCGGGAATGACCTGGAACTTAATGAGACCAAGAAAACTACAAAAACTGTGCCTGATTCTGCTGGTATTTCTGATGCCGGTCACGACCCATGCTATCAGCCTGAACGAGGCCGCCCAGCAGGCAGCGCGACAGAATGATGCCAAGGTTTTGTCAGCAAGAACGGTAGAGAAGGGTGGTAGCCGTGTCCACGAGATCAAATTGCTGACCAAAGATGGTGTGGTTAAAACCGTGAGAATTCGTGACAACAGCAAAAAAGGAAAAAAACGCTAGCAAAGGGCCATCATGCGCATATTAGTAGTAGAAGACGATAGCGGATTGCAAACCTCACTTGCAGAGATATTGCGAGAGGCCGGTTATGCCGTCGATGTCAGCGGTGATGGTGTCGAAGGTCTGTTTTTTGGCCAGGAGTATCCTCTCGATCTGGCTATCATCGATCTGGGTTTGCCAGGCATCCCTGGGCTGGATGTGATACGAAAACTCCGTGAACAGGAACGCCAGTTTCCTATTCTGATACTGACAGCACGCGCCGATTGGCAGGATAAGGTGGAAGGTCTCGAAGCCGGGGCGGATGATTACCTCACCAAGCCTTTTCACCCGGAAGAGCTTAAAGCCCGTGTCGGTGCCCTGTTACGCCGCTCAGCCGGTCATGCGCAGCCTCAGATCGAGCTGGGGCCCTTGAAGATTGACCTGGTCAGCCAGCGTGTATTCAAGGGCGAAGACGAGATCGAGCTGACCACATACGAGTACAAGGTGTTTGAGTACTTGCTGATGCACCCCGATAAGGTCGTGACAAAAACCGTATTGGCTGAACATATTTATGAGGAGGATGCCGATCGCGATAGCAATGTTATCGAAGTTTTTGTAGGTCGTTTGCGCAGAAAGATTGACCCCGGGGGGCTAATGAACCCTATAGAAACCTTGAGAGGCAGGGGTTACCGTCTTAACAAGCCGTCTGGCCCGGCCTGATTAATGGCAATCTGCAAGTCGCCATCGTGAGTATGATCGCCGGGCAGAAAAGGCCTTTTTCGCTGCGGTTCCGCCTGATTATATTGGCGATATTATTGCTGACGATTTCTTTGGGGCTGGTCGGCATGGCCTTGGATTCTGCTTTTCACAGGAGCAGCGAAGCTGGCTTGCAGGCACGTATGGAATCGTTCGTTTACCTGGTGCTTGCAGCGGCTGAAGCGAACGAAGACGGTGTCCTGGTATTTTCTGAAGAGCCCGGGGACCCGCGTCTGAATCAACCGGGTTCCGGATTCTATGCCAGTTTGAGTGGTGACAGGGACGGCTGGACTTCGGCTTCGTCGCTGGGCATTAACCTGCCCGAAACGGTTCAAATCCAGACAGGTGAAACGGACTTTACAACGGCCTCTGATGAGAACGGTAATTTACACACCTTGCG
>JAOUCZ010000334.1 GCA_029859505.1 Lysobacterales bacterium
TTACGCATACGCTCCTCCTTTAGGATATTTTGGTTCATCTATGAGAATGGTTTCCAGACTAATGAATTCATGAATCCGTGTCCATAAACGTGCCTGTCCGTGATATTGGGAGTCAGAGACCTGAAGGATCCGGGACCGGGTTGGAAACGCGAGTTTTAATACTGGTAGAAAGTGCTGATACATAACAGTGATTACGCCACCCTAATGGTGTGCAGGGAGTGAACTGTAAGCGGAAGCAGGCGAAGGTGAGATGAAGACCCTGCCCTTGATGGCAGCCCAAATTGCCTGGCCGAGGTCCTCGACCGCGGAAGCCTTGTAAACGTAGCCCAATGCACCCGCCGAGAGCACCTTCTGGATGAGGGATTGAGAATAATGAGAGGAAAGGAAAACAACATTTACACTGCTGGAGCACTGCAAAAGGCGGGTGGCTGCCTCAACACCCCCCATGAATGGCATCAGCATGTCAATCACCACCACATCAGGGCGTAGCTGTCTCATCACTTCCCGCGCCGCCCTCCATTCCGAAACCATCCCGACAACTTCGAATTCAGGTTCCAGAAATCGTCGAACCTCCTGTCGGAAGTCTTCGTGGCTGTCTATCAATAGGACTTGAGGCATGCTTGACATTGGGGTCCAAAAGGCCGGAAAGTGTAGTTATGATTGTGTCATTATCACCAATGTCGCACTCACATGGGAATAGGTAGAATTCCCTAAAGATTGTATAGAACACACTTTTAGCCGAAGGTCAGAGTGGTGGGATCAGGCCGTGCCTGATGGCGTACTGGGTCAACTCAGCCGTGGTGCGAAGCTTCAGCTTGTCCATCAGGCTGTACCTGTGCCGCTCGACGGTACGGCTGGAGATGTGCAGTATCCCGGCAATTTCCGGCATAGTACGGCCCTCGGCAATCAACTGCAGGACCTCACGCTCCCGGCTGGTCAGGTTGTCCCACGGGGAGGTTATCTCAGACAGCTTGTCCGGGGATTCCGTCAGAAGCGTCATGACATCCTCGGCAATACCAGGGGAAATGTACAGCCTACCGGCCAGAGCTTCACTGACGGCCCTGGCAAGATCCTCCGAGGCGTCAACTTTGAGCACATAGCCCGATACACCGAGTCGCAGGGCCTGTACAGCGAAGTCGACGCCGGCATGCATGGTCAACACGATGATCTTCGCCTGGACACCTCTCTTCTGGAGCAGTTTGATCGCCTCGAGGCCATTCAGGTTGGGCATGCTGATATCGACCACGATCACATCGAGGTGTTGTAGCTTTATCGCAGCCTGGACCAACTCTATGCCATCTTCGACCTCTCCTACTATATCGAATTCCTTCTCCAGGATGCTCCGTATCCCGGCCCGGACGAGGGCATGATCATCGGCCAGCAAAACGCTTGGTTTACTCATTCGGGTTTGCTCCTCGAGTCTTATCTGCAACACTGGTCCCGATACGGTTGAGTGGCCGGGTCATAACGGCATAACCAGCCTGGCTGTATAGCCCTCACCCGCTTGGGACTCGGTCTCCAGTGCGCCACCGAGATCAGCCATGCGCTCGCGAATGCTGAACAGGCCGAAGCCACTATCTTTATTAACGTCCTGGTTTGCCTCATTGAAGTCACAGCCCCTTCCGTCATCACGAACGGTCACTACCAGCTTATCGTCGTTCCGCTCGATAAAAACGTCCACATGACTGGCCTGTGAGTGCTTAATGACGTTGACCAGGATTTCGCGTATGTTACGGAATAAAATCGCGCGAATCGGGTCATCCAGCAGGTTTGTGTCTGCCTGTTCCAGCCGATTGATCACGGAGGTCTTGATACCAAACTGGCTCTTCATAAAAACTCCCGCCCAGTCGGAAATTGCCTCCGCGAGGCCCAGCTCCTGCAAGGCAGGAGAGCTCAGGTCCGACACGAGCATGCTGCTGGCAAGGGTGGCCTGTCGCAGACTTTCCGATACCTCGTCAAGGGCCCGGTCCCTCTTGGCAGCATCCGGCTCTTTCCTCGCCGAGGATAATCGCATGCGGGCAAAGGCAAGGACCTGGACAGGGCCGTCGTGCAGTTCCTCGGCGATACGGCGTCGTTCCCGCTCCTCAGTGATGGTCAAATCGTATGCCAGCGCCCTTAACCGGTCATGGTACTGCTGGCGTGCCTTCTCAGCCTGGACTCGCTCCTCTATTTCGATCTTAAGGGCCTGGTTACTGGAAGCGAGTTGCTTTGTTCGCTGGGCTACACGGTCTTCCAATTGCATCGTCAATTTGTGCAGGGCAAGATGGTTATTCACACGGGCGAGAACTTCAGACTCCTCGAATGGCTTGGTTATAAAGTCCACCCCACCCATCTTGAACCCACGCACCTTTTCCGCCACATCCTGTAGTGCACTAACAAAAATAATCGGGATATCGCGGGTATGTGCGTCTTCCTTCAGGCACCTGCAGACTTCGAAGCCATTCATTTCAGGCATTATAATATCCAGGAGAATCAGGTCCGGGGGTTGAGCCCGGGCCGACTCAATCGCAAGCTGCGGCACCTTTGCTGGACGGACCTGGTGGCCGGCCCCTGAAAGTATCTCGCGAAGCAACTGAAGGTTTGGGGTCTCATCGTCGACTATGAGGATGTTGCCAGTGAGGTTTGCTGAATTCACAGGGCTAATTATAAATCAACTTGCGTCGCTCATGGGTTCGGGTACTTCAAACTCACCGACCTCGTCCAGGATTTTTCGGATGTGAGCCATATCGAACCTATCGACGAGCGACTGCAGATGTTTTGCCGTTGTGGGCGCAATGACATGAATACGTTGAATGACATCTTCCAGGGCCTGCATGTCCAGCACCAAAACTGCTTCACCCAGGTCCTGACGCAGATTCCCGGGCAGCGCACCCAGCATCTCGACATTTAGCACGGTGCCCTTTGCTTGTTCGGGCAATACATCCGGGCGACCCAACCGGTACTTTATCCCCAGCTGACTCGCCAGGGAGTCGAGGATTTCCTGGTCCCGGAATGGCTTATAGATGATCTCATCGCAACCAGCCTCCAGCATATCCTGGTACTGCTGTTCTAAAAGACCGGCGGTGACCGCCACGATCCTGACCGACTCACCTCCGGGTAATGACCGAATCCTCCGGGTGGCTTCAATGCCATCCATATCCGGCATCCTTATGTCCATCCAGATTATATGAGGACTCCAATTCTTAAAGGTCTCGATCGCCTCTTTGCCGTTGGTTGATTCGCTGACACTGCAGCCTATACGAGAGAGCAGCGAGCTTAGAAGCTTCCTGTTTTCAAGGTTGTCATCAACCACGAGGTTGCGTGGGACCGGCTGGTCAGTTTGCAAACCAATGATTTCAGCGTGGCGAACATTGTCTCGCAAATCCCTCCCGCTGTTAATCAAACCGAGGGGTAAATTGACTTTGAATAGAGAGCCTGACCCCATTTTGCTCTCGACCAGGATCTCACCGTCCATCATCCCTACCAGAGACTTTGAAATTGCCAGCCCGAGCCCTGTCCCTTTTTCTAAAGTTTGGACGCTTTCA
>JAOUCZ010000015.1 GCA_029859505.1 Lysobacterales bacterium
AATAGTTATGAGTCATATAATCCGACTCATAATCGATCGGTCGTAGGTTCAAGTCCTACTGGGCCCACCATTTTTTGGAAGTGTATACCGGTTACATAGGTAACACTTGATTCCAAGCGCCAGGGCTACAGTTGATAGCCCAATAGTCAACGTACCCAAGTTAATCTTTCAGTAAACCACCAGCTTCAATCAACTGTTCAACCGCCTTTTGAAAGTTTTTCAGAAACTCCCCCGTTAAAATCAACCGGTCATCTTCAATCTTAATTTCGTCATCATGCTGAGCAACAAAGTTACGAATCCTGTCCGGATTTCGATTCAGACTCACCCTGCCATTGGCATGAAGAAGGCAGCTTCTGATGTCCTGACAGCCCTTTACGAACATCCAGGGCCTTGAGCGGGAAAGATCCATTCCGACTTCTTTCAAAACCGGCTTAAACCTTCCAATACTGCCCTTCGCTTCGAGCAGTTCAGTCGTTGGTGCGTGTTGCTTCCAGGTATGGAAAAGCCACTCTTCAAGATGACTGACCATCATCAGAAACGTATTGATCCTCAGATTGTATTCGAATGTGCTGCTGAAGAGGTCTTTCCTGGTCTCAAGGTCAGCTTTTTCCTGCTCAGATAATGAGACACCCTCCTCCAGTTCCCCATTTATCCGGGAAGCTTCCTTCTGAAAGTGTCTTCTTACTTCATTGTGAAAACTCACAATAAAAGCAAGATCATTCTTTGATTCGAACTTTAACGAGTTGCCTGGTGAAATGGTTTTGTTCATCGATTTTTCACTCTAACCCTCGGCAGCCTTCATCAAAGCGGCCCTGTTGCTGAAGTAAATCGAAGCTGGCCGAATGGCCGTTAAGACTAACTCAACAACAGAGCCGGTTAATATAGGCAGATCGACTAAATATCAGTAAACCAGGAATCCGTCAAAAATCATCTCTAACGGCCAATCGGGATCAGCCATTCCCTCGTTGGTGATATAGATTGTGCCAAGTACCTCGCCCATGGCGCCTGCAAAACGTCCGGTTCCTCCGGTGATGAAGAATGGTCCCTCCTGGACGATGATCTCCGGACCAAACGCAACCGTCGGAGTGATGTAGTTGAAGTACAGTTCGTCACCGTTAGCTGCCACCAAAGAACCTTGTCCGATCCCGACCATACTCGTGCAGTGATCGCTTTCATACAGGGTCTCACCAAGGTGACTCATGTCACCCTGGGTGACGGCATGCGTTCTTAGCCCGACTTCAGCACAGTTTTCATCAATTGACCAAGTGGCTTCACCATAAAGCGTGCCTTTGAAAGGTCGCTCCCTGGGATTGTCGCCCGCAACTGCAGACATGGTGAAGAACGCAAGGGTCAATGTAGTAAAAATGCAGAAAAAGAATCGTTTGTTGTTCATGTCAACAACCTCCCATGTATTTCGCCGGGCAAGGTGAGGCCACCCGGCACAGGCCACTATCGAATCGGAGGACTATCGGTTGTTGTTTGCAGACTTTTAAGATCAGCCTGGCGAAGGGATAGCATTAATAAGTATAGTAAAAAAGTAAAATTTTTCCATGAGCGAAGGGCCATCGCATCGTTGAACGAGCTTCGTGTTTTCCACCATCGCTGCCTGACCCCGCGACGCGGGTTTGCTCAGCCCGGCTCCAGTCTGAAACGTTCCCGCAAGAACCGCGCAATACCCTCCTCATCGTGGTGCCCGATAACCGCCGTGGCGGCGGCTTTGATGGCATCGTTGGCGTTGGCTGGCGCGTAACTCTCGTCGGCCACCTCGAACATGCTCAGGTCGTTGTCGTTATCACCAAAACAGACGACACGCTCTATGCCCAGCAGTTCTTTCATGATCTTGATGGCGCCGCCTTTGCTTGCATCGCTATGGTGCACATCAAGCCAGCGCCATTGCCGGCCTTCCCATGCAATGCCGGAATAGGCCACCAGGTTTGGTTCGTCTTTGACATTGTTCAGCACAGCCTTGATCGCTTCGCTCGAGCCGATGGCGTTGACATGGGTGATGGCGGCGTCAGCGGGCAGTACGTCAAGGGCGCGTGACGAGATGTTGTCTTCAATTTCCAGGTTGTAGATCAGTCTTTGCTCGATGGCTGATTGCAGCGCTGGATGGTAGACAATATTCTCCTGGTCTTCCTCCAGGGTAAAAACAAAGGGAGTTACACCCTGCTGGATACAGGCATGGACGATATGGCCAAGCTCATCCACCGTCAGCATGGCCCCGCTAGAATATTGCCCTTGTTCCGGATGCCAGATCATGACGCCGTTTTTATAAGCCTGGGGCAACAGGAACTGGTGCCCCTCCAGGATGGCCCGCGCGCCATGCAGCGTGCGGCCGGTAGCGACGGTGTAGGCAATTTCGTGTTCGGCGAGCAGCTTGAGTGTTTCACTCGTGTAATCCGTGATAGCGGAGTCCTGATTCAACAGCGTGCCATCGAGGTCAAATACTATGAGTTCCACTTGAGAAATCCATGCTGAGAAACAAGGTACCAGTGTCGCCGCCCGGGCGCGCCGATGCAATCGATTGCTGCTTCGCAAAGCCTACGTTTATCAATGCAGCTTGGCGTTAACCGTGGAGTATCCCATCCCATCCGGCTCCTTGCCAGCACGCAGCAGACGTAAGATATCGCCACTTGCAAGGTCGATCTCGGTGATGACATCGGCGTTGGCATGTGCGACGAAGGCGTGACCACCATTATTATCAACAACCACACCGATGGGGACCGAGCTTTCACCGAAACGATCCGCAAAGAGACGGTCTTCGGAACCCATGCTATTGATGTCAAACGCTACTGTACGGATCTCATCAAAACTGGCGGCATCGTAGATCACCAGGTCACCCGCCCTGGCCCGTGTAACCAGCACCTGGCCCTTTGATGTGGCCGTGGCGCGGATCGGGAAGCCCTTCGAGGAAATGATTTTCAGCGGTTCCAGGCCATCGCCATCAAGCACGGTGATGGTGTCTTCGTCACGGTTGGTCACCCAGATGTGCCCTTCCCCGGCAGCTACGGCAAGCCCTTCGGCACCTTTTCCCGTGTTGACATTCATCAGCCGTTTTGCAGATTCAAGATCAATCACGGTCAACGAGGACGAGCCCATGTTGGTCGTATATGCTCGCTGCCTTGCCGGGTCCAGCGCCACCATGTGGGATATCTCCTGATCTGTTTTTATCACCTTGCTTACACTGGCTTGCTCCACATTGACCACGATCAGTGCCTGGTTGCCTTCCACGGTTACAGCAACCTGGTCTTTATCGATCCACTCGACACCATGGGGCCTGCTGTATTCACCGAGGTCAATGGTTTTCACCACGCTTGCAGATGCTATATCGATCAGTGTGAGGCTATCGCCGGGGTTTCCGCGCCGGCCGTAATTGGTGACCATGGCAAACTGTCCATCGGGCGAAATACCGACTTCATGCGGTCCTTCACCGGTGGGTAGCGTGGCGACTACTGCGCCGTTTTGCAGGTTGATCAGCGATGCGGTGGCCTCCGCCTTGTTGGCGACCACTAGTGTTGCAGCCCAGGCAGTTGGCAGTATGCATACACCAACGATAAGGGCCAGCAGTGCAAAGTAGTTAACGTGTTTCATTGAAGCTCCTAAGTAATAAATGCGTAATGGGGTACCGCGACCAGGCGTCACTAGGCCCGAACCCTCTCCATACCGGGATCATACATCGGTCTGAAAGAAACGGTCGCTGGATAAATTTCCCCGGCTATCTCAACCTCCCACACCCCCTCATCAAGCCAGGCTTTGTTCACCACCTCGCCTTCAACCATCGCGAGACCCACGGCGCCGCCGAGTGTGTGGCCATATGAGGCCGCCCGGATATCGCCGACTGCTACACCGTTGCGGCGAACGATCTCGGCATGGAACATCATCGGCTGCGGGTCTTTTACCAGCACTTGCACCAATCGCCTTGAATAAGGCGCCGCAGCTTTCTTCCTCACACACTCTGCCTTGCCAATAAAATCACATTCCTTGTTCAGATTCACCGCAAAGCCCAACCCCACCTCATACGGATCATCCGTATTATCAATATCATGCCCGTAATCCCGATAGCCCTTTTCCATACGTAAACTGGCAAGCGCTTTAAGCCCGGCATGACGCAGGCCAAACTCCTTGCCCTTCTCCACTATCAAGTCATAAACATGCGTCGCCTGCTCAGCTGGAATATTCAGCTCATAGCCTAATTCACCAAGATAGGTAATCCGCACACACATCACCCTCGCAAGTCCGATATCAATTTCCTTTACACTGCGAAATGGAAATGCTTCATTGGAGAGATCTGCTGCAGTCAGTGACTGGAGTAGCTCTCTCGACTTAGGCCCCTGGATATTCAACTGTCCGTAGGCAGACGTAACATCGGTCACAAATACATGTTGATCATCACCAATATTTCTCTTCAGCCAGGTCTCCGTATGCCGGTGCGCGGTATCCGATGACACCACCATGTACTTTTCATCATCGAACTTGATTACGGTCAAATCCGCTTCGAGTTTGCCGCTGTGATTCAGCCATTGGGTGTAGGTGATTTTTCCCGCCTCACCATCCACTTCATTGGCTGAAACATAGTTCAGAAACTTGCCGGCATCCCTGCCCTGCACCAGGAACTTGGCCATGAATGACATATCCATGGCAATCACGCCTTCGCGGCATGCCCTGTGTTCAGCGGCCCACCAGGGGAACCAGTTTTGCCGGCCCCAGGAGAGTTTTTCAACTTCAGGTTTGTGGCCCTCAGGTGCATACCAGTCAGGCGACTCCCAGCCGCTAACATCCCTGAAATAGGCGCCATTTGCGGCTAACCGGTCATGAAATGGTGATTTTTTAGCACCACGGGCTGTTTGCGGAGAGCGCGTTGGATAGTGACATTTGTACACCAAGCCAAGCGATTCCAGGGCGCGGCTTCTACGATATTGGGGGTTACATTGATAGGGGTGGAATCGGTCGATATTCATAGCGGTGATATCAACATCTGCCGTGCCATTGAGTATCCAGTGCGCCAGCACCCTGCCGAGACCGCCACCGGTGATGATGCCTACAGAGTTCAATCCGGCTGCCACCCAGTAATTTCTGAGTTCCGGCGCCTCGCCGACAATCGGGTTCAAATCGGGGGTAAAGCTTTCCGGTCCGCAGAAAAACTTCCTGATACCGACATCCATTGAGACCGGCACCCGGTTCATCGCACGCTCAAGGAAGGGTGTCATCCTGTCCCAGTCCGGCGGTATCTCGCCAAATGAAAAATCATCGGGTATGCCTCCCACCCGCCAGGGTGCGCAATCCGGCTCAAACAGGCCGATCATCATTCCGCCGGTTTCTTCACGGTAATAGGCGTGACAGGACGGGTCTTCCAATATGGGCAGGTCTTTCACTGCACCTTCCATATCATCGGTGATCAGGTAGTAATGCTCGGCGGCCTGGTTGGGGATGTGCACACCACTAAGTTCACCAAACTGCCGGGCCCACATACCGGCACAGTTAATAACGATCTCGGCCTCGATATCACCTTTGTCAGTTTGCACGCCCTTCACTGTTCCGCGATGGCTGAGCACACCCTTGACCATGGTGTTCTGAATAATTTTTACGCCCCTCAATCTGGCCCCTTTTGCCAGCGCCATGGTGACATCAACGGGGTTAATCCGGCCATCGCTTGCGGTGTAAAAGCCTGCCAGAATGTCGTCAACTTTCGCGAGCGGGAATAGATCAAGAATCTCAGATGGTGAGATTTCTACTACGTCAATACCATGCAAGCGGTTAAAAGCGGCGACCCGGCGCTGTTCTTCAAGACGGTCTGCATCCGAGGCAACCTCGATAAAACCGCAGGCCTTAAAGCCGGTTGCCTGGCCTGTTTCCTGCTCTAAACCCGCATAAAGCTCACGCGAGTACCGGCGCATCTGAATCGAAGTTTCTGAAGTCGAACCATAGGTCGTCATCAAGCCTGCGGCATGCCACGTGGTGCCCGCTGTTAGCTGGCTTTGCTCCAGCAGCACAACGTCCTTACAGCCCATATCGGCCAGGTGATAGGCCACTGAACAGCCAATGATGCCGCCACCGACAATGACGACTCGCGCGCTTGAGGGGAACCCGGAATCAGACATTTTGATTCAACCTTTTTTAGGGACATTCAGGAGTGTTTATTGTAGCGGTTCTGACGGAACAATAAGGTATTCCTGTCTTCGTTCAGTTAAAATAACCGCACATTCCCACGGGAATGCCTGAGGGGCGGCCAAATGGCCTGAGATGTCCGGGAACGAACCGGATAGACCCTTTGAACCTGATCCGGATCATACCGGCGTAGGGATAGGGCTCAGTTTACTGTTCAATCTCTCCACCTTCCGGGTCTCCACATAGAGGAGCCTGTCGCATTAAACCGACAGGCCCCTGGGAGGCTTTTTGTGTTTAAGAAAATAAGCATTTTGTTGTTACTGGTGACGACGGGACTTGCATCCGTTTGCATCCACGCGCAGGAAATTGACGACGCCGAGGGTACGCTCGAAGAAATCATCGTCACAGCCGAGTACCGTCCTGTCTCTGTTTTGGAACTACCCACCAGCGTGACTGTTTTTGATCAGCAAGCCATCACCCGACGCGGCGCAGTGCACCTGGAGCAGTTGCTGAATCTTGCCCCGAATGTGAACCTGTCTTCCGGCGCGTCGCGAGGACGATTTGTTCTGATTCGCGGTATCGGTGAACGCAGCCAATTTGTCGAGCCGGTCAATCCCTCGGTGGGCCTGATCATCGATGGCATGGATTTCACCGGCATTGGTGGCGCAGCCAGCACGCTGGATATGCAGCAGGTTGAAATTTTGCGCGGCCCGCAGGGCACTTTATTTGGTGCTAATGCATTGGCCGGCCTGATCAACATGGTTTCGAACGGGCCGGCGGATGAAATGGATGGATACGCCAGCCTGACTGTTGGTAACTATTCCCGTCTCACGGCCAGCGCTGCTGTGGGTGGGCCGATATCACAGAACACGGGCTTTCGCCTGGCCGTGCAGGGCAACAAGAATGATGGTTATATCGACAACGTCTTTCTCAATCGCTCGACCAACGACATAGACGAGTTCACCGCACGTGGAAAATTCAACTGGGAAGTCAGTGATGCCTTCTCCCTCGATTTCACACTGCTGTACAGTGATGTAGATAACGGCTATGACGCCTTTTCACTGGACAACACCCGCAAGACTTACTCGGATGAACCCGGCCATGACCGGCTAGAAAGCACGGCGGCAGCGCTTGGAGGGACATGGCAGCTAAACGATTCGCTCTCATTGGAAGCGTTGCTGAGCCATGTAGACGCCGATACCGAATATGGCTATGACGAGGATTGGAGCAATACCGGGATTTGCGATGGCACCGACTGCGCTTCCGACATCTGGGGTTTTGATTGGTGGTACTCGTCAACAGACAACTATATCCGCAACAACAGCAATACCTCCGCCGATCTCCGCCTGGTTTCCAGCAATGGGGCCGATGAAGCCGCATGGGTGGCTGGTGTTTACTACCGCGACCAGGATCAATCCCTGTTGCGTGAATACACCTACGCCAGCGGCGATTTCAATAGCGACTACGGCACCAAAAACCTGGCTGCCTACGGGCAGGTCGACTTACCATTTGCCCAATCGTGGACATTCGTCACCGGGTTGCGATATGAGTCACGTGACTGGGATTATGATGATAATGTCGAAGGCGATAGCCGCTCCTCGGATGACGAGAGCTTCTGGGGTGGAAAGGTTGCGCTGGAGTACCTCACCGATTCAGGCACCCTGCTTTATGGTCTGATATCTCGTGGCTACAAGGCCGGCGGCTACAACTCCGCGCTGGCCAGCAAAATACCGGATCTTGAAGAAGAAGGTATTTTCATTCCACCTGAAAACCTGGTGTTTGGCTCCGAGACCATGTGGAATTACGAACTCGGCCTGAAGGGTAGCTTTCTGGATGATACGTTGACGCTGAGTGCCGCCCTGTTCTACCAGGACAGGAGCGACATGCAGGTTAAACAGTCTATCGTTATACCCATGGATCCGGTCTCGTCGGCCTGTCCCTGCAACTTCATCGACAGTTTGCAAAACGCGTCCGGCGGTACCAATAAAGGGCTGGAAATCGAGACCAACTGGCAGGTGACTGACAGTATTAACCTGTTCGGTAGCCTTGGGTGGCTCGACACTGAATACAAAGACTACCTGAGCTACTCACACGCGGATGCCGATCCTGAAAACGGCATTCCCTACGACCTGAGCGGCCGCGATCAGGCACACGCACCGCAGACCCAGTACGTACTCGGTGCACAGTTCTTTTTTGCGCAAAACTGGTTCGCACAGATAGATATCGAAGGTAAGAGTAGCGCCTATGCTTCCGCCAACCATAATGAAAAACTGGATGGCTACACCCTGCTGAATATGCGACTGGCCTATGAAACCGAACGCTGGAGTATCGCTGTCTGGGGGCGTAACCTCACCGACCAGGACGTACAGACCCGTGGTTTTGGTGGCTTTGGAAATGACCCGCGTAAACTCTATGAAACAGAGGCCTACTACCAACTTGGCGAGCCCCGTGTTTACGGTTTAGATCTGAGATATGAGTTTTTCTAGGAATTCAAACTGCCTATGATTGACTGGCTACAGTCATGGTTCTCGGCTCAATCCATGTCTCCGTGGGAGGCAGTGGCGGTTATTTTTGCCATTGCCTACCTGTTACTGGCTGTTAAGGAGAACATCTTTTGCTGGCTTTTTGCGCTGCTGAGTACGGCGATTTACACCGTTCTGTTCTGGGATGTCAGCCTGCTGATGGAGTCAGCACTGAACGTCTACTACATGGCAATGGCGGTCTATGGCTGGCAGCAATGGACTCGTGGCGGCAGCAATGACGATGGGAAGCCGCATGCGCTTGATGTCCAGTCCATGACAACCAGACAACATGTGCTGGTGATCACCGCAATAGCAGTCCTCACTGCAGCTTCCGGCTATCTTCTGGGTGAACACAGCTCAGCAGTGTGGCCCTATGTTGATTCATTCACCACCTGGGCCAGCGTGATCACCACCTACCTGGTTACCCGTAAGTACCTGCAAAACTGGCTCTACTGGATAGTAATCGACACGGTTTCAATTCCACTTTATATCGACAGGGGTCTGCACCTGACCGCCCTGCTGTTTGTCGCCTATGTCATTATCGCTGTCATTGGTTACATCAAGTGGCGCGATCATTTTCGGACCAATAGGCAAGTCGTTGCTGCCTGAAGCCGCATTAAGTCACTGGCATCAATGGAGCAAAGAACTAAGCTCCAAACCAATGCTTATCGGAGCGTTAACCGGTGGACTAAGCAACCAAAGCTTCCTGCTTGAATCAGAGATTGGCAACCTGGTTTTACGAATCAACGGCAGCGACTCTTTGTTACCCGGTGCTAACCGAAGCGATGAAATCAATATCTGGAAGGCCGCAGCCAAAAAGGGCATAGCACCTCCCCTTGTTTTTATTGACCCTGAAAACAGGTACCTAATCAGCACTCACATCAACAACGACCTGCCGCCAAAACCACAAATCAACGCGGTGATTGTTGATCAGGCGTTCAATCTACTGAAAAGTTGTCATCAACTGAACATAAAAGCATCAAGCATCAACTACCACAGCCACATCGAACACTATTGGCAACTCATAGAAGCCAAAAACCAACCCGCCAACCCCGACTTAATCAAACAACGCAAACCAATCCAACAAACCCTGGATGCACTCCTCAACAGCAACACCCCAACCGGCATCTGCCACCACGACCCGGTAACAGCAAACTTCGTAGGCACCCCTGAGCGCTTATACCTGATCGACTGGGAATACGCCGCCAACGGCCTGCAGGTAATGGACTATGCGGCACTGGCAACCGAGTGGCAGATAGATGACGCAACAATTCTGGATAGAACCGATTTTGATCCAAAATCGCTAATTGAAGCAAAAGCACTGTATGGATACCTGTGTGCTCTATGGGAAGCAGCGACAACAGAGGCTTAACTCCTGATCCGTGTGGGCGCCAAGGCTGCGCGGTACCTTACTTCAGGACGCGCTCAAGCACGTCCTGTGGCGCTCATCCTCGACTCCTGTCTCGTAAGGTCCTGAAGTAAGGTACCGCCCATCCTCGGCTAAGTGCGTAATAAGAAAGCTGTGGTTTCTGAAAAGTGATCCATGCGAGATCATCCCCCTCCCCCGCTCTTGCTCTGCTCTTCCGGTCCCTTTGAAGATGCAGAGGAATGAGGCGCGACTGTCAGAGTTGGCCAAGGATGGCCAATTCACAGAGACTCAGCGCAGGAAGCGCTGTGTCGAGGGGTGACACAAAGCAACGAGTGATGAAGGAAGTCGCGTAGCGACCATCTGATAGGGTGCACTTTCTTTTGGTTACTTTTCTTTGTGCAAGCAAAGAAAAGTTACTCGCGCATAAGGCGCGAAACCAAAGTCAGCCTGAAAGGCAAAAACCCGCCCCGAAGGGGCAGCTTATCGGTGCATTACGAGTAGCGCACGCTACTCCAAATCAAGAAAACTACGAAGCTGCTCCGACCGCGTCGGATGACGTAACTTCCGCAGGGCTTTCGCCTCAATTTGACGAATCCTCTCACGAGTAACATCAAACTGCTTACCAACCTCTTCCAGCGTATGGTCAGTATTCATATCAATACCAAACCGCATACGAAGGACTTTCGCCTCACGTGGCGTCAGGCCGGCAAGAACACCCTGTACCGTACCGGTCAGGCCGGTGCCGGTAGCAGATTCAACCGGTGATGCGATATTGGCATCCTCGATGAAATCGCCCAGGTGTGAATCTTCGTCATCACCGATAGGTGTTTCCATGGAGATTGGCTCTTTGGCAATCTTCAGCACCTTGCGAACCTTGTCTTCGGGCATCTCCATGCGAATAGAGAGTTCCTCAGGTGTCGGCTCGCGACCAATTTCCTGCAGCATCTGGCGGGAAATACGATTGAGCTTATTGATGGTCTCAATCATATGAACCGGTATACGGATGGTGCGGGCCTGATCAGCGATTGAACGCGTGATGGCCTGGCGAATCCACCAGGTTGCATAGGTGGAAAATTTGTAACCGCGACGGTATTCAAACTTATCTACCGCCTTCATCAAACCGATATTGCCTTCCTGGATCAGATCAAGGAACTGCAAACCACGGTTGGTGTATTTCTTGGCAATGGAGATCACCAGCCTGAGGTTGGCTTCTACCATTTCTTTCTTGGCACGACGTGCCTTGGCCTCGCCAATCGACATGGCGCGGTTAATATCCTTGAGCTCGGCTATGGTGATGCGGTTAGCCACTGCCCGGCGCTCAAGCCTATTCTGTACTTCCAGGATATCATCCTTGTATTCGGCCACTGCCGAAACCCATTTCTGTTTGCCTGTCAGAACTGAATCGATCCACTTGGGGTCCGCCTCGTTCTCATGAAAGCTCTTGATGAAGGCCAGCTTGGGCATCTTGGCCTGTCTGACAACCATTTGCAGGATGGCCCTTTCGTGCTCGCGGGTGCGCGATACGGCATAGCGCAGGCGGTCAACCAGGTGATCCACCATTTTAGCCGGCAGTTTAAGATGCAAAAACATATCAGCCATCACATCCAGCCGTTCTTGTGCCTCGGGTGCACCTGGACCGTGCTTTTCACACAGTTTGCCGAATTCTGCATGCAAGGTGCCGAGTTTTTCAAAGAAAGCAGCTACTTCCTCAAGATCCGGCCCTGTTGGACCTTCATCTACTTCTTCCTCTTCTTCCTCTTCAACTTCTTCTTCCTTACCCTTACCCTTACCGGCGAGGGCGGCGTTTCTTTTAATCACGTCTGCAGGCTTTTTAGCAACCGGAATAGGTTTCTCTTCGGCATTCGGATCAACGAAGTCGAGCATCACCTCGGTTAAACGCTGCCTTCCCTCCTGGTGGAGGATATAGCCGTTCAACAAGGTTGTGTGGGTGTTAGGAAAACGCGACAGGGCGATATGCACCTGCTTCAATCCATCTTCAATGCGCTTGGCAATGACAATTTCACCCTCACGGGTTAACAACTCAACCGTACCCATTTCACGCATATACATACGTACAGGGTCCGTTGTGCGCCCGATCTCGGTCTCAACAGCTGCAAGTGCTGCGGCGGCCTCTTCAACCGCTGAATCATCATCAGATGAGCTTGCTGCATCATCATTCAAAATAAGGGTATCGGCATCAGGTGCCTTTTCATACACCGAGATACCCATATCATTAATCATATTGATGATATCTTCGATCTGTTCCGGGTCGACGATATCATCGGGCAGGTGGTCGTTAACCTGAGCGTATGTCAGGAAGCCCTGCTCTTTACCCTTGGTGATTAAATCTTTTAGTTGCGATTGCTGATTTTGGTTCATAAATTTTTGCTTCGCGATAATTAACTATAGTCGATGAAATTGACTCTGGCGACCCGGATTTCCAGAGAGTTCGATAATTTAATCCTGTTTGCCTTCAAGTTGCTTCTTAAGCGCCAGCTGACGATCCTGTAAGGCCCTGTACTCTTCCCGTTGCAACATAATATTACTAATCCGGGACAACAAAATTTCCACCCAGCTCAAGCGGATGCGATTTGCCGCATCTGTGAACTCCTGGAGCTGCTTGTCTTCATCACCCGGAAGATGCCAGACAGCCAGTTTTTCCAGGTGAGGCATGGCCGGATGTCCGTGCCAAAGCTCAATTAACTGCGCCGTTGTGATATTAGGGCGTTGATTGCAGAAATCAACAAGTTCTCTGAAGATTTCTATTCCCTGTATCTCAGCATTTCCGGGCCCATTGAATTCATTAACATTTTCAAGCTGCTTAACCAGTGATGGATTTTGTACCAGGTGCGCCATTAGGACACGCAAAGGGGTGCGTGTTTGTATCGGTTTGCCCCGCTCATCACTGGTTGCTGATGCTATTACCGGGCTTTGTACGTGCCTGTTTAGTTTGTGAAAAGACCTGGATTCTAACTGGGAATACATCATATCTCTGAATCCCCCGGCTGGGAGTGCCTCCAGATAGGGTCGGGCTTGCTCTACAAATTTCGCCCGACCGTCCAGGCTGCCAAGGTCCGTCATGGCGGTAAAGTGGTCAAAGAAAAACTCTGACAATGGACTTGCGCCCTCGATCTGTTGGGCGAATGCGGTCTCGCCATGTTTACGCACCATGCTGTCGGGATCTTCACCATCGGGCAGAAACAGGAACTTTGCCTGCAGACCTTCCTTCAGTTTCGGCAGGGTCGCTTCCAACGCCCGCCAGGCGGCCTTACGCCCTGCCTTATCTCCATCAAAACAATAGACAATGGTATCGGCGGCACGAAACAGCAATTCCACCTGCGAATCGGTTGTCGCGGTACCCGATGTCGCCACCACGTTCTTGAAACCGAATTGTGCGAGTGCGACCACATCCATATAGCCCTCCACAACAATGATGTTGTCGAGGCGGCTGGTTCGCTTGCGTGCAAGGTAAAGCCCGTAGAGCTCCCTGCCCTTATGGTATAAAGCCGTTTCCGGTGAGTTTAGATATTTGGGGCCGTCATCCGACAGGGCCCGCCCGCCAAATGCAATGACGCGTCCACGGCGGTCATGGATAGGGAACATGATGCGGTTACGAAATTTATCATACTGGCCGCTATTGCCCTCGCTAAGCATACCGGCCTGCTTCAGCAGATCCAGGTGATGGTTATCGGTGCCCAGTTGCTTTATCACCCCATCCCAGCCGGCAGGTGCGAAACCAATTTCAAAGTCACGGCAGATTTCACCTGATAGTCCGCGCCCCTTGAGGTATTCAACGGCCTCGGGATGGTGGCGCAATTGCTCAACATAAAACTTTGAACAACTTTGCAGTATGTCATACACGCCGGTATCAATTCGCGGTTGCTGCTTACCGGTCCTGGGCACCTCCAGACCGGCTGTACGGGCGAGATCCTCTACAGCATCGAGAAATTCCAGACCTTCATACTGCATCAGAAAACCAATGGCTGAACCGTGGGCTCCACAACCAAAGCAATGGTAGAACTGTTTCCTGGGGCTGACTGTAAATGACGGGGTCTTCTCATCATGAAAAGGACAACATGCCTGAAACTCGCTACCGCTACGTTTAAGCGGAACGCGACGCTCTATCAATTCCACGATATCGCTTCGTGCCAGTAGCTCTTCGATGAAGGAATCAGGTATCAGACCGCTCAAGAGACTACTCTCACGAATTTCTATTTAACGGGCAGTTTGCCCACGAGGGTATTTGAAACGAAGTTTTAAGGCCGATGGCCACGGACATACTCAGGCGCCGAGTTGTGCTTTTACGGCGCCGCTAACAGCCTTCATATCGGCGCGGCCCTGCACCTGTCCCCTGAGGATATTCATCACGGCACCCATATCACGGATGCTGCTCGCACCTGCTTCAACAACAGCCTGCTTAATCAACTCTGCGAGTTCATCCTCACCCAGTGCTTCAGGCAGATAGACAGCAATCAAATCGAGCTCGAATTTTTCCTGTGCTGCCAGATCGTCTCTGCCAGCAGCCTGATACTGCTCCAGCGAGTCTCTACGCTGTTTGACCATTTTGTCCAACACCGCCAACACAGCCTGGTCATCCATCTCGATACGCTTATCAACTTCGATCTGTTTGATCGCAGCAGTGATCAAACGTAATGCAGTCAGGCGCTTTTGATCGCGCGCGCGCATCGCAGATTTAACATCTTCCAGGATTTGAGATTTTAATGTATTTAAGGGCAACGTCATAATGAGAACTTCTGCTGGGATAGAGCTGCTTGGATACAAGTTTTCCGGCTACTGGTTGCTTAGATCAACCACCCGAAGCGTGCGCCCCGGGGCCGGAGAAAACCAAAAAGATCAATACATCCGTGTACGACGGACGTTGTCCCGAGCAAGGCGACGCAGATCACGTTTTACTGCTGCTGCAGATTTACGCTTGCGTTCCTGCGTTGGCTTTTCATAGAACTCACGCCGACGTGTTTCGGCCAGTACACCTGCTTTCTCACACGAACGCTTGAATCTACGTAATGCATATTCAAAAGGCTCGTTTTCGCGAACTTTTACGCTTGGCATTTTTACTCCGGTTTCTTCAATTAAGCCCACACTGGGCGTAGCCGGATATTTTAACCTTTAAATACTGACTCATGCAAAGAAAAATCATTAAAAACCTGCAATCGCGACCGCACCGCCCCTGCGCGGGTCACCGGCAGCACGAAACTCTCCATTGGGCAGGCGTGCAACTGCATGTACCCCGCCAAAGAACAGGTTGGTTTCCGGCCAGTGTTTCATGCCCGGCCATTCTGCCTCCAGCCCCTCCAATGCAGCGCTGGAAAAACCCGACTCCACATTCAAATGACTACGCTCAAGATGCAGTCGTGGCGCATTTACCGCTCCCTCAAGACTCATATCAAACTCAAACACATTCGTCAGCACCTGGAGTATCGCACTGCGGATGCGGTTAGAACCTCCGGAGCCCAGTGCTATCTGTGCGCCGTCAGCCAGGCTGGCAATTGTTGGTGTCATCATTGAGGCAAGACGGATACCGGGTGGCGCACGGTGAAAACCACCCGGGTTCAGGTCTTCTTCGCCCAGCATATTGTTCATCATGATACCGCTGCCCGGTAATACATAGGATGACCCTTCTCCATTGGACAAGGTCAGGCTGGCCAGGTTGCCCGCAGCATCGGCCACACTGATTTGTGTTGTTCCGCGCGTGGCAAGCCCGCCCGCCTGCAAGGTCTTGTTCCAGTTTGAGAGGTTTTCCCCTGACAGTATACTGGCCGCGGTTTCATCATCCAGCCCACTTTCCAGACCGTGGTGTTTACGTACCAGGCTGGACGCCTGCATCACGTTAGCCAGAGCAAGGGCATGCTGCGGACTGCCCCATTTATATTGCGCCAGCTGAACCTTACTTATTAAAGACAATGCAAATGCAATCAGGCACCCGCCCGGTGAAGGCGGACTATTAACACTGATCCTGGCACCATGGGACTCAACGGTAATGGGCTTTCGCAGTACAACTTCATAAGACCGCAGGTCAACGGCGCTGATCAACCCGCCTTTCTGCTCACAGTCGCGCACCAACTGCCTGGCTGGATCACCCTCATAAAACCATCTCGGGCCATGCCCGGCCAACGCCTCAAAGGTGTCCGCCAGGTCTGGATTATGGATAAACTCACCAATTTCGGCCAACCGGCCCGGAGCGAACATGGGGGTAGCGAATGCCCTCGCCTCGGGAGTGGCGTTAATGATCGCTCCCAGGATTTCGTTGATATAGCTCTGCAACTTATTGATCCGCAGGCCCTCACGCGCGAGGTGAACAGCCGGCTCAATAATTTTCTTCAAAGGTAAATGGCAATTCGCCTCATGGACCGCGAACAAACCTGCCACAACCCCGGGCACCGCAATTGATCCAACGCCAATATGGAATTCCTGGGTGGTAGTGCCGAAATCTGCCTGGATAGGGTAAAAATCCAGCTCACCTGCCTTGGCTGAAGGTGTCTGTGTGAAAAAGTCGAATACCTTTGTATCACCGGCAGCGGTTTGCGCCAGCAAATAACCACCGCCACCAAGACTTGCCAACATCGGCTCGCTAACACAGGCAGCACACATTGCCCCTAGTGCGGCGTCAAACGCATTGCCGCCCTCTTCGAGTAATATTTTGGCTGCTTTCGAGGTTTCCTTATGGCCTGAGGCCACAACCCCAAGGGGTTTTGTCAAAACCTGACTCCGATTGATTAACCAGACGCTATGTTAACCCAGCACACCGCGGGATTAATGAATTTGTTGTGATGAGTCTGTGCTTAATCACACTGTAAGCGCACTGTGCTTACAGCAGATTGTGCGCACATGATTTACAATTCCCCAATCTGATATTTTAGTGAAGCTTCATGATAGTACTTGGCATCGAAACATCCTGTGACGAAACCGGTGTAGCGCTGTACGACAGCGATGCCGGCCTGCTGGCGCATGCCCTGTTCAGCCAGGTTGAGATTCACGCTGAATATGGCGGCGTCGTGCCGGAAATCGCCTCACGTGATCATGTACGAAAATTGTTACCACTGATTAACCAGTGCCTCAAAAAGGCCGGCTTAACACGTCATGACATCGACGCGGTTGCCTATACTGCCGGACCGGGGTTGATTGGCGCCCTGCTGGTAGGCACCGCAGCCGGTCGCAGCATTGCCATGGCACTCGGTGTGCCGGGATTGGCTGTCAACCACATGGAGGGTCACCTGTTGGCACCGATGCTGGAAACCGAACAACCAGTTGTACCGTTTGTAGCACTGTTGGTTTCCGGTGGTCACTCCATGCTGGTGGAGGTACGAGCGATCGGTGAATACCAGATTCTTGGTGAAACACTGGATGACTCGGCAGGAGAGGCATTTGATAAAACCGCCAAGTTGCTCGGCCTCGGGTATCCCGGAGGCCCGGCGCTCGCAAAATTGGCCGAACAAGGTGATGCCGAACGATTTTCATTTCCCCGTCCGATGACCGACCGGCCCGGGCTGGAATTCAGTTTCAGCGGTTTAAAGACCCACACGCGTAACCTGTGGCTGAAAAGTGATAAGGATTCTAAAACCCAGGCTGATATCGCAGCAGGTTTCCAACAGGCCGTGGTTGACACCATGCTCATCAAGTGCCGCCGTGCGATGCAGCATACACGTGCTCAACAACTGGTGATCGCCGGTGGCGTAGGCGCCAACCTGTCGCTGCGGCAGACATTACAAAAAGCGGGTGAAAAATATGGCTGGAAGGTCACCTACCCGCGTCTTGAATTCTGCACCGATAACGGCGCCATGATTGCCTTTGCCGGATGCCAGCGACTGATGGCCGGCCAACACACCGGACCCGCACTGCAGGCCTTCCCCCGTTGGCCAATCGACCAGTTACCACCCATCGGGGCCGGAGGCTCCTGATCCAAATGGAGACATTTTCTGCATGACCATGGACCGTGTATTTATCGAAGATTTACGTATCCAGACCGTGATAGGCATATTCGACTGGGAACGTGAAATCACCCAGACCATCAGCATTGACCTGCAAATGGCATTTGATATCAGCCGCGCGGCTGAAAGTGACGATATCGTGGACACCCTGGATTACAAGGCGGTTTCAAAACGCCTCATCCAGTTTGTGGAGGCAAGTGAGTTTCAACTGGTAGAAGCACTGGCCGGTCATTGCGCCCGCATCGTGCTGGATGAGTTCCCGGTAAGCTGGTTACGGCTCAAATTAAGCAAACCGGGCGCAGTGCGCGGTTCCAGTGCCGTTGGCGTCATAATCGAACGCGGAAAAACCTAGTGCCCATTCACTTGAGGTGCTCACAATGAGTTTTGCCTGGCTGGGCCTGGGCTCCAATGTCTCTGCTGAGACTCATATTCGAGCCGGCATCCTTGAGCTTGAAAAAGACTTTGAGAATGTTGCTCTTTCGCCGGTCTATTCAAGCAATAGTGTGGGCTTTGATGGTGATGACTTCATTAACCTGGTCGCCCGTGTGGAAACCGAATTACACCCCATGGAACTTCGTCAGTACCTGCGTGATCTGGAGGACCGTTTTGGCCGCAAGCGGAATGTGGAAAAATTTTCCGATCGTTCACTTGATATCGATATCCTGTTATATGATGACCTCGTACTACTGTCCCCTGTCCTGGAGATACCACGCGCCGAGATTCTGAAGTTCTCTCATGTACTCAAGCCGCTGGCTGATCTTGAGCCCGAACTGATCCATCCCACTGAACTTCGGTCCATGTCCGAAATCTGGGAGGCATCAGGGATGGATGATAGTTGTTTGCGTTTGCTGGAAGGCTTCGCTTAGGGTGCGTTATTTATAACGCACCATTAACCCTTGGCAACGGGAGCAACGCATGGGTTACGGCCCAGGCCGCCCTCTCGACGGGTTGCCCGTCTCACCTTGCAAATAACCCACCCTACGCACACCTAAACCTCACGAATCGACTACAAGTGAGGTTAGACATTCAAGCTCCGTCCACCATCCACGGCTAAAATCTGGCCGGTGACATAGGGTGCATCCAGGCCCAGGTAGGCAACCGCCGAGGCGATGTCTTCAGGCCGTCCGGCGCGGCCCATAACGACCTTTTCCAGAATACCCTGCTGGTGACCCGGGTCATTTTCATTCTCAGGCCAGAGAATAGCACCGGGAGCGACGCCATTGACGCGGATCTCCGGACCCAGCTCCTTTGCCAGGGCGAGGGTCATCATCTGTAAACCGGCCTTGGCCATGCAGTACACCGCATGACCGGGCATGGGTTTCACTGCATGTACATCCAACAGGTTCACCACACTGCCCCCGGCGGAGGCCAGTTCCGGTACCAGTGCCTGTGTCAGGAAGTACGGACCGCGAAGGTTGCTGTCCATCAGGTCGTCCCATTGCTCAGCGCTGGTGTTGCCAACCGAAGTCGGGAAAAAGCGCGAGGCATTGTTGACCAGTAAATCCAGTTGACCGGTACGGGCCTTTATCAACTCGACGAGCCGGTTGGTATCTTCCGCTTTACCAAGATCCGCCTGCACAATGGTCGCGCTTGCTGCCCGTTGCGCGTTTAGTTTATCTGCCAACCTGCCTACGGAATCGCTGCTGCTATGGTAATGCAGAAAGACATCGCAGCCACGTTGGTGCAAGGTTTCTGCAATACAGGCACCAATACGCCGGGCTGCCCCGGTGACAAGTGCTTGCGCTGGTAACGCTCCGGCTCTGGACATTGTTGATTCACTCACTGAAACTACCCGCCTATGTGCTCTGCAAATACAAATAGCATCCTGCCCGAACCACCGGAAGAGCTCAAGCACTTGAGTACGCAACTGGCCAGTCGCATACGTGAAACCATTGATCGAAAAGGACCCATTCCGTTTTCAGAATACATGGAAATGGCGCTCTACGAACCCGGCCTTGGCTATTACAGCGCCGGCCTGCAGAAGTTTGGTGAGGGTGGAGACTTTGTCACTGCACCGCAACTGGGTGACGTTTTTGCACGCTGCCTGGCGAAACAGATCGAACAGGTAAGCGCCGAACTTGGTCAGTTCGAAATTATTGAGGCCGGTGCCGGCAGCGGAATACTCGCAGCGGATTTACTTAAAACCCTTGAATCAGGTAATCCGCCAACACGCTACCGGATACTGGAACGCAGTGGCTATCTGCGCCAGGTTCAGAAGGAAACCCTGGGCCGGCTTGTACCGCAGTGGATGGATAGAATCAGCTGGCTGGATGCACCGCCTGAGGAGAACTGGCAAGGTGTTTTCCTGGCCAATGAGGTACTCGATGCATTGACGGTTGAGCGGTTTTGCGTTGAGTCAGAGGACGTGAGGCAATTGCAGGTTGCCAACGGCCCCGCCGGTTTCGATTGGCATAAAGGAAATTTCTCGAACAAAACACAGGCACAGATACAAGCCGTCTTATCCGGTCTGGCACACTATCCGGCAAGCGGCTATTGCTCCGAAGTAAACACCAGCCTGCCCGCCTGGTTGCAAACTGTAACCTCCAGCCTGCAAAAAGGCCTGGCACTGTTTATTGACTACGGCTATACACGAAAGGACTACTACCAGCCTCAACGCCGGGACGGTACCTTGATCTGTCATTACAGGCACCGCGCCCATGACGACCCCTTCACATGGCCTGGACTGACGGATATCAGTGCCTCGGTTGATTTCACCGCGCTGGCCCAAGCCGCTGATGAGTGCGGGCTTGAGGTTAGCGGTTATACGACCCAGGTGATGTTCTTAATGGCTTGTGGATTAGACCAGTTGATTAGCGAATCCATGAGTCTGCCGGAAGTGGAGCGTGTCAGTATGAACAACCAGATACGCCGGCTGACACTGCCCGGTGAAATGGGTGAGCGCTTTCAAGTGATGGCCCTGAGTCGCGGTCTTGAAGAGGAATTAAGCGAAGACCTGATCGGTTTCTCAATCTCTGATCTCTGCCACCGCTTGTAAACACCCCGAAACTCACCACCTGCCCGTTGGATGCGTTATTTATAACGCACCATTAGTCTTGGGGGTGACGGGGGTGACGCGTGGGTAACGGCCCAGGCCGCCCTCTCAAGCGGTTCCCGCTTTCACCTTGTGAGTTACCCACCCTACGGTGCCAGAGTGGCTATTGCTTCAATCCGGGCCTTACGCAGACGCTTGCCTACTTCCGGACCGCTGATGCCTTTTAAATCCAGATCTCTGGCACGGATATCTGCGCTGGCCCGGTAAGCACGTTGCAAATATTGCCCCTGTGGGTACGGGCGGTCCTGCAGGCCTTTGCGGCCACGGTAGTCAGCCTCGCAGGCCGCTACAAAACCCGACAAAATCTCCGGTTGACGGAATGCATCCAACTTCTCCAGCAAACGAAGACTTGTTAAAGGGCGGGCCTCGAGTATGCGATGACATCTTAGGTGGAGCAGGCAAACCTTGCGTGCAAGATCATGCATGGCATTGGGTGCCTTGAGACGTTCGCAAACAGCATCTACCAGCGGCACTCCCTCAGATTCATGACCCCTGTGTGATGGCCATTCCTGTTGCGGCGTAATGCCTTTGCCAAGATCGTGCAATAAGACGGCAAAGATGACACTGGCAGAACCTGGACTGAGGCCTGCTGCCATATCCAGGGACATCAGCAGGTGAACTCCTGTGTCGATCTCTGGATGATATTTTTCAGGTTGAGGCACCCCAAACAGACAGTTGACCTCGGGCAGCAATACTTCCAATGCACCACATTCTCGTAGCACACTGACAAACTCCGATGGTTTCTCCGCTTCCATTGCCCGTTCAACCTCACGCCAGATACGTTCCGCCGCCAGGTATTGAAGCTCGCCGGACTCCGTGATTTCCCGCATCAGGGCCAGTGTCGATGAATGCACTCGAAAACCCAAACTGGCAAAACGTGCGGCAAAACGTGCGACCCGCAAAACACGCAAGGGGTCTTCTACGAAAGCACTGGAAACATGCCGCAGGACCTTTTGCTCCAGATCCCGCTGACCACCGTAAGGGTCTACCAGGTTACCATTTTCATCACGGGCGATGGCATTGATAGTCAGGTCACGTCGATGGAGATCTTCTTCAAGTGTGACACCGGGATGAAAATCCACCCTGAAACCATGGTATCCATGGCCGGATTTTTTCTCGGTTCGAGCCAGCGCATATTCCTCACCGTTTTTGGGGTGCAGAAATACCGGGAAGGAAGCACCGACCTGTCTGAAGCCCTGCTTCAACATTTCTTCCGGCGTACTTCCAACCACAACCCAGTCCCGCTCTGCTGCTTTCCGCCCTAAAAGTGCATCGCGAACGGCACCACCAACCAGGTAGGTTTTTGGAGTTTTCAACGGCGCGGTTGCCGCCGCAAGGCCTGCAGGCGGCGTTGTCGGGCCGAGCCGTTCAGGTAAGCCGGAACGACCAGGTCTATGCCCAGGGGATCAACATGAAAATAGGCAAACCCGTTTTGACTGCTTGTATTGTCGGTCTTCAGTGACAGATAGTTGTCCCAGGAAAAAGGCTTGCCGGGCACCAGGTTCATCGTCATGGCCATGGCGGCTGACAATGGTCGGGGGAGACCGATAACATAGCTGCGCTTATCCAGTGTTTTTGCAGTCCACTTGACCAGTTCTTTCAGTGTGAATACTTGCGGACCACCCAACTCATAACTGTTGCCCCAGGTCATCGGGTCATCCAGTGACGCTGCCATTACGGATGCGACATCTCCTGCAAAGACTGGCTGCAGACGCGCTTTGGGACATGCCAGCGGCATAAATGGACTCAATTTCAACATACCGGCAAAGCGGTTAAAAAACTCATCGCCACGACCAAAAATGACCGAAGGCTCGAAAATAGTGACATTGATATCATCAACAGAGCGCAGCAACTGCTCTGCCTCTCCCTTTGTTTTCAGATAATGACTACGGCCTTTACCAGCATTCAGTGCGCTCAGGTGAAGCAACCGGGTTACACCCGCTTTTTGACAGGCCTTGATGATGCCTTCCACCAGTTCGACATGAACCTTGTGAAAGCCCTTTCCACCACCTCCGCTTTCATTGAGGATACCGGCCATGCTGACCACTGCATCAGCCCCGGTAAACTGTTCAACCAGGACATCGTGATCATAGACATCAGCCTGGACCAGCTTGACACCGGGTAACATATTCAGATTGCCACGGTGGACGGCATCCCGGGTGAGTACGACACATTGATGCTGTTCTTCTGTAAGTGCGCGTAGAAGATATCTCCCGAAAAACCCGCTGGCACCAATCAATACAATTTGCATGTCATTTCCTCATTACCACTTGCTTGAGTCTTAGTTCCTGCACACCACTTCGGTGTAACCATCTGCGCTTATTTTACCGGATTTGATATTCGGCATTCTGGCTGAAATACGTTTTACTGTTCCGCCCAGACGCCAGTCATAGATGGTGGTGAATGCCAGCACGCGTGGTATGTAATCCCGGGTTTCAAAGTAGGGTAACGTTTCCACCCAACTGACGGCTTCATCCATTGGCCGTGTCTTCAACCATCGTTTAACGGCATTCGGACCAGCATTGTAAGCACCCGAAACCAGAACCGGGTTTTCACTGAAATCTTCTAAAAGGTCACGCATATAGGCCGTGCCAATCGGTAGGTTGCCAGACGCTGTCCTTAACTGGGCAATACCGCTCCATGGCAGACCATGTTTTTTTGCCACCAGCTTGCCGGTACCCGGCGTAACTTGCATCAGGCCCATCGCGTTGGCTGAAGAGCGTGCTGTTTCCACCATCGCGCTTTCAGATCGTATGGTGCCATAGACCCAGGCCGGGTCCAATTGGTTGGCCGCAGCTGCCTGCTTAATCTCCGGCTCCCATAGCAGTGGAAATCGCCATTCATAAATATTCAAATCGCCGCTGTTACCCAGCGCAAAAATCGCCCGGTCGTACCAGTTCTCCCTTACCGCAAGTGCGGCAGCGGTTTTTAAGTCCGATGCCGGGAGACGACCGGTTGTCAGCGTCCATTCGCTGAGAGCCCAGTTATCCAACCCCGCTTTCCTGAGCTCCAGTGCCCGCCCGAAACCGTCAAACTGTGCCACCCGATCCACTTCAATCTCGGTAACCCCGGCTTGCCGGGGGCAAATATTGTAGGTGAGATCGAGTTCATCGGCGGCCAGAAAGCCATAATAATTTGCCTTGGATGATAGCCCTTGTAACAACTCTGATGATGGCATGGACTGACCGGATCGCAAACCGGCCTGCGCCAGCCAGTAGCGCCAGCGATCGTCATTGCGCGTATCTTCGGGCATCTGTTCGATGACACTGACAACTGCCGGCCAGTCCTGTTTGCTGATTGAAAACCGCGCCCACCACTCAAGCAACTGCGAGTCACGGAAAAGAACCGGAACCCGGACCATATAGGCAGTCGTTTCATCTTCCAGTCCAACTGCTGAATACAGGGCGATATTTCGCAGTAACGAGACCCTTAGTGATTCGTCCCATTTAAAATGGTCGTCAAGGATTTCAAATTTTTTGGCCGCCAGACCTGCATCTTTACGACTCAATTGCTGCAGGGAAGCGGCTGTGATCCCTCGGGTCACCTCGGTATCCGGCCATCTGCGCGCCTTCTCCAGGTTGGAATAACCGCGACCGCTTATGTTGTACCAGTCCTCCAGAAAGCGGCGCTGACCCTTGCTGACAAAACGCGCCAGGTAACGGGTCAAACTGCGGTTACCGGCCTCGATGGCCAGACCGACTCGCTCCCAGGCGAGACTTTCCGGTATGCCATCATTTTTCATCAGCCAGGCGAAAATCGGGTCACACTCATCCGGTTGTGACTTGCCCACTGCCCAGAGCTTTTGGGCTTCGTTCAAAACACCATCGGTCTGCTTCAGTATGATCTGACCCCGAACCCGCTGACATCTGAGCTCGGTGTTGTTGACACCCTCTGAATGCGTCACCAGGTCTGCCCAGCGTTTATCTTTTGCCAATGACTTCAGCCAGGCAATACGTAATCCTCGCGAAAACGCCCAGTCTTTGTAGGTCTCCAAAAAGGCTGACATTTCGTCAACCGGTACATCACGGCGACGGTTGCGATAGTCTTCATATTGCAAATAGGGCGTCAGCACATAGCCCTGGAGACTGTCTCTGATCTGGTTAAAACTGGCATGGTCGCCCTTTTTTGCGGCTTCCCAAGCTGTTTTGAATTGCTCCAGCTCAACGTCGGTATTACCTATGGTGGCAAATACCGGTGTGCTGAAAGCAAACACAAGAAAGGTCAGAAGATAGACGTACTGCCGAAAATCCAGGCCATGGGTTATGCTTGCTTTAAATACGCAAATCGAAGTCAGGTCCAAAAGATATTTCAAAGACAATTTCATAGAGAGGACCAATTTATGCAATGGCAGTCTCCGCATCAAGACATATTAAATTTATTTTTTAACCGGGACCAAATTCACTGATGATTTGGCTTGAATACGCACTGACAGGAATTTTTGCCGGTTTCCTTGCAGGCTACCTTGGCATCGGCGGCGGACTTGTTCTTGTTCCTGCACTAAGCTGGCTGTTCAGCCGTGATCCGGCCACCGCAGATATGGCCGTCCAGATGGCTGTTGCTACTTCCCTTGCCACCATGCTTTTCACATCAATGAGTTCCTTGCTAGCGCATCACAAACGCGGTGCCATCTTATGGTCACTGGTCAGACAGATGATTCCGGGCCTGCTGGCCGGTGCGCTGCTTGGAAGCATCATAGCCGATCGCATTGGCAGCGACACGCTTGGTAATGTATTTGGGGCTTTTGCGCTCATTGTCGGCCTGCAGATGTTACGTGGAACCCGCAAGGCCGGGAGCCGGCCGCTACCAGGATGGTTACCCGTTACGGGAACAGGGCTTGGTATTGGCACAATTTCCAGTCTGTTGGGCATTGGCGGCGGAAGCATGACCGTTCCCTGGCTGCTGTGGCACGGTCAACGGGTACAGAATGCCGTTGCTACAGCCGCCGCCTGCGGTTACCCGATTGCCATTGCGGGCACACTGGGATTTGTTCTGTTAGGTGACGGCGTTTCTTCAACCCCGTCATTGGGCTATGTACATTTGCCGGCACTGGCGGGTGTGGCGGTATTCAGTGTACTGGGTGCGCCATTGGGCGTTGCCGCCGTCCACCGAAGTTCCCCGGTACTGGCCAAACGGTTTTTTGCGGTGTTTCTTTTAGTCGTCGCCGTGAAGATGTTATTGCGCTAACCGCAGGGGTATTTTCAGGAACTCGTGCCAACCGGCAAAATTATCGTGGTACAAGCACCGCCAATGGTGGGATTATGAATCGTGATGCGTCCGTCATGCTCACTGACAATCTTACGGCAAATAGCCAAACCGAGGCCACTGCCATTGGTTTTGTACGTTACATATGGCTCAAAAGGATTTTCAAGCACCATCGCAGGATAGCCCGGGCCCCGGTCGCTTACCTCCAGTTCCAGCCATTTTTTGCCAGCCTGTGTGATCTGCCTGGTGCGAATACTAACCTCGGCCCGTTGATCTTTAGCAACGGCCTCACTGCAATTGACTACCAGGTTATGCAGTAACTGCCGGATTTGCCCACTGTCCGCCGACAAGCCCGGCGGGCCTGCAATCAGCTTCAGACGAAAATCGACCCTTTGATCTTCATGTTGATATAACGCCACAACATCCTTGATCAGTTGATCAAGCACAATGGGGACACGCACTAGTTTCGGGCCTTGTGCGTAATCACCAAAGGCATCAACCAGTTCACGCAACGCCTCAACCTGCGAAACGATGGTTCCGGTGGCACTGTCCAGCATCTTGCCGTCTTTCCCATCCAGCTTGCTCATGAGTTTCATGCGCAGGCGTTCTGCGGCCAGCCGGATCGGAGTCAGTGGGTTTTTGACCTCGTGTGCCAGACGGCGAGCGACTTCCGCCCAGGCCGCTTCACGCTGCGCCTGGTTCAATATGGTGACATCATCGAAAACGATAACCGAACCAGCTTCATGGCTGATCTCTTTACCCAGTCGGGACCCGCGCACCAGCAACACCAGTGTTTGTCCATGTACCCGTAGACGTATCTCCCGCTGCCATTCGGCGGTGCCGCGACCGATCTGACTCCAGATCAGCTCAAACAGGGGTGCCAGGAGCGGTGCCTTCTCCGAACGTTCAGACAGACTCTTCCCGGCGAAGAACCCGTCTGGCACACCCAGTATCTGGGCGGCGGCAGCATTGGCAGTGACCACTTTTTGATCATCACCCACCGTCAGGACACCGGATGTCAGGCCGCCCAAAACCGTTTCGAGATACTCACTTTGCGATTGCAACTGGCCCCTGCTGATCTCCGCTTCCTGGCTTGCGCTGGTCAGCGCCTCGGTCATTTCATTAAAAGATTGCACAAGGAATCCCAGTTCATCGCGGGTCTCCACCTGGACCTCGTGAGTCAGGTCGCCGGAAGCAATTTCACGGGTAGCCTGGGCCAGTTTTGAGATGGGTGTTACCAGTTTTCGGGCTACATTCAGCGCTGCAAGAATGGCCAGCAATACGGTCAACAACAATACAAGTGACAGGATAAGAATGAAGCTTTGTTTCAACGGTTCACGCAGAAAACTCAGGTTCTGGTAACGGTGATATTCCTTTTCAATCTTATTGGCCAGGGAAGTAACCGATTCCGGCAGGGGGTATATTGCCTGTAGCAAATATCCCTGCCTGCCCGGTACATCGTAAGGCAGGCGCTGGATGACACGGATACGCAAAATTCCATCGGCAACCGGTTCTGCCGCAGCATACTCACCCCGGTCCAAAGCCTGTAATAATGCATAATCACCCGGCCGTTCAGGCAGGTCCGCAAGCACATTGATGTTAGCACTGGCGACCATCCGGCCATCACCCTCCATGACTGAAAGCTCCAGTGGTCCGCTGGCACTGACATTGGCCAGTAATGATCTGCGCACAGCATCGACATCCTCGGCCGGATTGTCAATTTCACGAATAAGGCGACGCACCTGGTTACGAACTTCCAGCGTTCTGTTTTCCAGAAATTGCTGACCCAATTCCAGTGAATCCGCCAACGCCGCCTCGACTCCTACATCAAACCAGCTGTCTACAGTGCGGGTCAGAAAATAGGCCGAGAAGAAATATACAATCAAAGCAGGCGGTAGCGATAAAACCAAAAAGTACCTTACCCAGCGGGCTGATAACATTGCACCGGGCGCATGTTCCCTGACTTTTTTTGTCAGCGAGATGACCCGATGAGAAATTGCAGCCAGCACAACCAGCAGCGCAAATACAGTCAAAACCAAAACCCATACGTATGGCTGATTAACCCCGTTGGCCTCCTGCTGAACATTACTGACAAGAATCAATGAAACAAGCAAGACTACCAGGGCCACCGTCACCGGCAGCACCCTCAGTACCAATCGTCTTACACGCTTACTTCGAAAGGCCATACTGACCACTCCGAATCATGTTGCCATTGGGATGAAAACCAGGAGGGTAATTGCATCGGGGTAGGCAAACGGCTTTCATCCAGGCTGATACGGGTACGCAATTCATAACTGCCCGGTGGCAAAGGGCCTGTTGATAACTGGACATTGGAATCATCCATGGCTGCAAGCATATGCCGCAAGCGTGAAAACGCCTTAAGCTCCCCGGTCTCCTCTTCTGTCAATTGGTAACGCTGACTGAGAGGTAGATAACGAAGTTGAAAACGTCTGGCCTCGCGGTGTGTGACGATCAGATCATTATCATTGCGTAGTTCCATTTCCAGCCTGATGTTCAGCGTTACACCATGCTCCAGAGCCTCGCGAGCCTGCGGGCTCAATTCCAACTCCTGCTGAAAGCGTACATCCAGCGACTGGTAAGCGGGCCTTATCGCTACGTCGTTAATGGTAAACGCATAACCCAGCGCTTCCGGCTGACCGCAACCGCCAAGAGCAAACAGCGAGATACTAAAAAGACTTGCGCAAAACCGCATAAAAGAATCCGTCCATCCCGGCTTCACCAGGCAATATTTGACGTCCTTCCGGGCTGTCCACACCACATTCTAGTGCAGGGACTTCCGCCACCGCGTCCTTACGCCGCTTCAGAAACTGGTGGATTTGGTGACTGTTTTCACACTTCAATATTGAGCAGGTGGCATAGACGAGCAAACCACCGGGCTCAAGCAATGGCCATAAGGCATCCAACAAGTTTGCCTGTGTCTGAACCACGGCATCCACCTGCCCATTGTTGCGCAACCATTTTATTTCCGGGTGTCTTCTGATGACACCGGTCGCACTGCAAGGTGCATCCAGAAGGATCTTGTGGAAGGTTTTCCCCGTCCACCAGGTCTCAGGGGCCGAAGCGTCAGCGGTGATGGTTTCTGCCGTCAGACCAAGGCGATCCAGGTTCTGCATTATTTGCCCGATACGCTGTTCCTGTTTGTCCAGCACCGTTAACTCAATCCCCTGGCAACTCTCCAACAAGTGGGCAGTTTTACCACCCGGTGCGGCACAGGCATCAAGGATACGGTCTCCGGGTTGCGGGGCCAGTAAATCTCTTGCCAGCTGTGCTGCCGGATCCTGTACGGAAAGCCAGCCTTCCTCGAAACCCGGAATTTTTGTGACAGCTGCCGCCGGGCTGATACGGATCGCATCACGGGCAAATTCATGATCGCTGACTTCAAAACCTGCTGTTTCCAAGCGGTTTCGTAACGCTGTCTCGTCCGCCTTCAGGCGATTAATTCTCAACCACAGGGGTGCCTGCAGGTTATTGGCTTCGACAATGTCCTGCCATTGCACGGGCCAGTCATCCTTAAATTTCTGTAATAACCAATCCGGATGTGCAAATTGTTTTCCAGCTTGCTCCATCCTTCCCAGCAGAGACTCCCGCTCACGCTGAAACCGTCTCAACACAGCATTGATGAGTCCCACGGCCCATGGCTTACCGAGTAAACGGGCACATTCCGCTGTTTCATTCACTGCAGCATGGCTGGCGGTATGATCGTGCCAAAGTTGTTGCAGACCGAGTAAAACCAGGCGCTGTACAGCCACTTCGCGTTTCTTGAGTGGTTTATCCAGTAGCTTGGCAGCCAGCCATTCCAGTGAACCAAGCCAGCGCAAGACACCGTAAGTGAGGTTCCGGGCAAATGCCTTGTCCCGGTCATCTTCGAGACGCGATAGAGCTTCACAATCTCCGAGGTTCCGCCTGTCATCCAGCACCTCTGAGAGCGCCTTGATGGCTGCCAGGCGGGGGTTTTGTAAATTTTTCTTATTTTTCGACAAGAGTCTTCAGGCCCTGGGTTTATTTGCATTCAGAAATTGCTCAGCTGTCACTCGCTGACCGCCTGCGCGTTGCAATTCCAGAACTTTCAGCGACTTTTCAGCCGTACCGATAATCAGCGATCGCTGCCCGGTGAGCAAAACGCCAGGCTTGCAGTCGGCTCCATTATCCACTACTTCGGCTTTCCAGATACGTAATCTTTGGCCGTCGATCTCACACCATGCTACCGGCCACGGGTTGAAGGCCCGAACCCTGCGCTGCAGTACCTCAGCAGTCTGATTCCAGTCCATCTCTGCTTCGGCCTTGCTTAATTTGGAGGCATACACGGCTTTTGCTTCGTCCTGCACAATTGCCTTGGGAAGCTCATCTCTGCCAAGCTTTTCGATGCAATCACGCAGCGCCTGTGCACCCATGCCGGCAAGGCGGTCGTGTAGGCTACCCGCCGTATCCATTGGTCCAATTGGTGTCGAAAGGCACTGATAAACAGGACCAGTATCCAGCGTCACCTCCATCTGCATAATACAAACACCCGTTTGCTCATCGCCCGCTTCTATGGCCCTTTGGATAGGCGCAGCACCTCGCCAGCGGGGTAGTAATGAAGCATGAATATTCCAACACTCGAATGATGGCTGGTCCAGCAAACGAGCCGGAATCATCAAACCGTAAGCCACCACAACCATTAAATCCGGTTGCAAATTGATGAGCTTTTCCTGCCAGTCAGGGTCCTTCAGACTTTCCGGCTGCAGTACATTGAGCCCGTTCTCCAGGGCCAGTTGCTTAACCGGACTGGCGCGCAACTGTTTACCCCGGCCTGCCGGCCGGTCAGGCTGGGTAAGAACCGCAACAATGTCACAACCATCATCTATCAAAGCCTGTAATGGCGGCAAAGCGAATTCAGGTGTACCCGCAAAAAGGATACGTAAAGGTGGATTCTGATTGCCCACAATCAGATCGCCAAGTGTTCTTCAGCCTCTTTCGCGGCCACTTTTCGCTGCTTTTCGAGCTTCTTTTTAACCATATTTTTTTTCAATGGAGACAAATAATCAACGAAAAGACGACCGATCAGATGGTCCATTTCATGTTGAACACACACTGCATGCAGTCCTTCGAGCTCTTCTTCGAAGTCGATTCCGTCTGAATCCTGTGCTTTTATCAAAATGTTTTCGGCACGTTTAACGTTGGCATAAATGCCTGGTACGGACAAACATCCCTCTTCATATTCCTGCTCACCGGAACTGCTCAGGATTTGAGGGTTGATATACACGCGCGGCTGGTCCTGATTTTCGCTGATATCCAGTACCAGCAAGCGTTTGTGGACGTTTACCTGGGTTGCAGCAAGACCAATTCCTTTTGCTGCATACATGGTTTCTGTCATGTCCCGAACCAGTTTTTGCAAGCTCTCATCGAAGCTTTCCACGTCAGCTGCAACGGTGGTTAAACGTGGGTCGGGAAACTCTAAAATACTCAATTTTGTCATTTGCTTCTTCGCCTGATAAATAATTTAGGTGAACTTTTTCACCGCAGGAATTATGATAGCTAATGACGAACCATGTTCGCTAGTGAAGAATAATGACCGCATCGGTCAAGATGGCTGGATGCCTACTATATGGGGAAAGGAATGTGATTAAGAAAATTTTTCACCTGATCCTGGTGGCGATGTTGGCAGGAACTGCAGTGGCACAGGATGTGTCAGTGCGCGCTGATCACCCGGATGAATATGTAGTTGTGAAGGGTGACACCCTGTGGGACATCTCAGGGAAGTTTCTGGAGCAACCCTGGCAATGGCCAGCAATTTGGCATGCCAATCCACAAATTGAAAACCCTCACCTGATCTATCCAGGTGATCGCATTTCGTTGGTCTATATTGACGGCCAACCGCGATTGGTGGTCAATAGCGGAAAACAGACGGTGCGCCTATCTCCCGAGGTACGCAAGCTACCTCGTGAAGCAATCCCACCGATAGAGTGGGATGCGATTAAACACTTTATTACCAATGCCCGCGTTTTGATGCCCGGCACCTTTTCCGATCTGCCATATGTTGTTGCCAATGAAAGTCGGCGGCACCTGGCCACGGAAAGAGACCTTACATTTGTGCGAGGCATCGACGGACGCATCGGTGAGGAATTTGCCATAGTCCGGCTACGTCATACCTACTATGATGATAACGGCGTAATGCAAAGAGGAAAGAACCACAGGTGGGGTGAACACTGGCGGCCCGAAGATGAATATCCGGATGATTTCTGGAACGCAACCATGTCATGGCGGCACAAGAATCCACCGGTTCTTGGTTATGAGTTCTGGGATATTGCCGTAGGAAGACTGGTTAAACAGGGCGATCCCGCCACTCTGGAGATCCAAAGCGGTCGCACCGAGGTTAAAGAAGGTGATTACATATTGCCTATTGACGATCACGATTTTCCAGAGCAGTTACTACCTCATGCAATGGATCCGGTACCGGATGGAATGGAAGTCGTTGCACTG
>JAOUCZ010000335.1 GCA_029859505.1 Lysobacterales bacterium
AACAGGTTTTTACTGTGTTCAGCATGCCCCCTCAATCTGGTTTTCGGCATCGGGTACTAGCGCCCTATTTGCAGTTCAAGACAATCACCATATTCGTCCGGAACCGGCCCGATGCGAACCAGCGGGCCTGGCAGTGCGTTCCAGTCATGCACCAGTTTGTCCGCATTGAACTCATAGCTGAAACTCTGGAAAGAGTCCGAGTAGCTGAACACCGTATCGGCCGCCGAGCGCATCATCAGCGGCCTGGCATCACCCCAGGTTGCACCGGTTGCAAGATAACCGTCACAGGTGCGCATCACCCATAAAGAACGGCGCGGGTCGCGGTTGTCCGGCTGTGCCCACAAACCGCTGAAGCGGTCGATATCATCACGGGCTTTGCCGCGGGCCTGCTCCCTGATCTTTTCTTTTTGGGCCTGTTCCTCCGCGCGTTGCTGTTCCTGCTGCGCCTGTGCTATTTTTTCCTGCTCCGCCAGTTGCCCCATCATTTCAGAAGACTGGGGGCTGGCCGAATACATCTGGCTGGTCATCTCCTGGGTCAGCATTGCACCCATCTCCATGACCGGCATCCCCTTTTCCATATCACCGGCCATCATGTACTCCTGCCCGAGAAGCATCATGGCCTGCATGTCAACGATATAACTGTCTTTTTGCGATGGATAAATTTCGGCGAAACGTTGCTTCGCTGCGGTAGCGCCCTGGGTATCCATAACCTTGCGAATTTCCTCGCTCAACTGGGGCTTTTCTTGTGCCCGAAGCGGGGAAGTAACTAATAGCGTGGTGCACAAAAACAGGCACAGGCCGGTCAAGGTGACGATACGATTCATGGGCTGGTCTCCGGTTTGGTTATGGTTCCAGTATAGATGTTAATCTGAATTATGAAACTGGGCCGGTGTGGATTGCCCCATTTTTGACCGCTTGATATTTGGTGGTTTTTACTTTCTTGGCTTGGTAAATAAAGAATGAAAGGACACCCAGAAAACACACAGAATTTTCCAGCCGGCACTTGAATACACTACAACGACATACAGTGCTGTCATTTGTATATGATCAGCTTAAATAAGCTTAAACTGAGTCCACAGCATTCAAAGTTAGTTGTCGGGCCAGTTTGTCGCCTGGCTTGGAACAACTCCTACATCTTCAGCATACCTGTGCCATTTTTGGGCGAGTTCTTGAGTCACATCTGGAAATTGATCCGACAGGTTCATGGATTCGCCCGGATCTAACATCATGTCAAATAGCTGCCAGTCACCCGTCCCGAAGGGTTCCGCTATCCACGTGGCTTTCCACTTTGCCGTCCGAACCGCACGCCAGTCAAAAAACTCCCATGCCAGGAAATCATCTGCGCCACGAGTGCTATCCGCCTGTGCCGTCAGTAGTGGCAGCAACGACTTGCCTCGCTGCGGTATCGGAACACCACTTTCGTTTGCAGTGGGATAGGTTGCTGCAGCTATTTCCAGAAGCGTTGGCGCTATATCCATGACGTGAGCAATAGCATGCAGTGTTTTGCCGCTACGGGCCAGCGGTGGGCCGCTGGCGATAAGGGGCGAACGTATCCCGCCTTCAGCTATGAATGCTTTGAACAGTCTGAACGGGGTTGAACTTGCCTGTGCCCAGCCCGCACCCTGTGCGATTCGTGAGCCGCGCCGTCCCCAGTTTGGAAACCGGTTATCCGAATTTCTTTCGACCCAGGCCTCATCGGTTCCAGGGTACATATGCATATCAGCGCCATTCGCACCGTTGTCAGAGAAAAATATGATTAATGTATCATCGAGTTTGCCGGTTTCTTTCAGATAGGCGACAAGACGCCCAATGTGAAAGTCGATGTTAGAAACCATCGCCGCGTAGAGCTCCATCCGTCGGGCTTCCAATTGCTTTTGTTCAGCGCTTAAATCATCCCATTTGGGAACCATTGGCAACCATGGTCCCAACTTCGTGCCAGCTGGAACGATGCCGAGTTTTTTCATACGCGCCAGCCGCTCTTCCCGCAAAGCGTTGTAGCCCATGGAATATTTGCCGGTATAACGATTCAACCAGTCATCTGGAAGATGCAATGGGTCGTGCACGGCCGTAAACGATAGATAGGCAAAGAACGGAGCGTCATCAGTTTGTTCGGAGATATATTGAATCGTCTTGTCCGTGTAAAACTCGCTGGAATAGAATCCGCGCGGCACATGAGTCCGGATGCCGTTCTCACGATAGGTTGGTGTGTAATTCGCATACATCATCCATTCGTCATCGAAATGACTCGCACCGCCTTCCAGCAAAGTAAATGACTTTTCGAATCCACGCTTTGAGGGATCATGATGCGGCTTCTCGCCCAGATGCCACTTCCCAGCCATGTAGGTGTGATAGCCGGCTTGGCGGAGCAAAGAGGCTACCGATACGACGCGATCATTCAAGTGGCCCTCATAGCCGGGCTGACCGGCTTGATTAGGCGTCAATGCTTCATTCATGTTGCCGAGCCCGGCAACATGATTGTCATTTCCGGACATGAGCATTGATCGCGTAGGTGAGCACGTTGGTCCCACGTAGAAATTAGTCATCTTGATGCCGGTTGCAGCAAGCGCGTCGATTGCCGGTGTTACAATTTCGCCGCCAAATGCGCCGATGTCCGAGTAGCCCATGTCATCGACTACGATTAACAGAATATTTGCCCTTTTCTGCTGTTCGACGGCGTTAACGACTCCAAAGGTGAACCATAATAGACACAGCAAAAGTGTTGTGTTTATTTTGCTCATGATGTGAGTCCCTCAGGCAATTAAGTACCATTGTAAACCAGTTATGATGGCGTCCGGAAAACTGCTTGCAGATACGGGATTCCCGCAGCCCAAAATATCTGAACAAGCAGGTCGAGGCCTTTGGGTACCCAGTGTTCAATTTCGACCGCTCAAGCCTGAGGCGAGAAGCGGGCCATCAATTGGATCGCCATCAGATTTCACCAAACGTGGCTATCAAAAAGCACTGAAATCTGACTGGATCGAGAGTCCGCATTTTTTCAGAAATGGAGCTCCCCAAATCCTGCGTCCAATGACGGCTTATGGCCGGCTCCAGACCTATACGTTGCCAAAACTCATAATTTATAACCGTCTGCTCTTCATCCGAAAGCGGAAATTGAATCAGCTTAGATTGCAGCGAAATTTAGGACTGCAAACGGCCAGAAGCTGCCATTGCTGGTTCGGTATTACTCTAGATTGCAATTGGAAAAAGTGTATAAGCGTTCATGCGTTCATGAACGCTATTTCATCGCCAGATTTGAATGTGATTGCAGGGTGGCCATTAAGGTCCACCCTACGGGTTAGAAGGGGCAGTCTACTTCCAGGATGTCGGCCATTTGCCTGATGATCGCCTGGCAGGCAATGACCTCGTCGGGAGATATAAGGTCAACCCCTCCGTCAGAGAAGTCGGTGCAATCATCCTCGAAGTGCAGACCTATACCACAATGAGCCCCTTCCCCGAGATCCTGGGCGGCACGGATGTGTGAGGCACAGCTCACGCCGGGTCCAATCAGTTGG
>JAOUCZ010000091.1 GCA_029859505.1 Lysobacterales bacterium
TGAAACACCCGCTATCGCCGGTCTAAAGGAAAGCTATATCCTAAAACGGCTCAGGGGCTTTAACAGTGGCAAGATCAAATCCATTGACGGAATAATGCACACCTATTCAGAAGATTTGTCTGATCAGAACTTACAGGACCTGGCAGCCTACTGGGCATCACGTAAGAAATAGATCTGCGCATAAAAAAGCGCTGCTCGTTTGAAGCAGCGCTTTTCCCCTTCCCTGGCAACCGGACTTCCCCTTTTAACCCTCCGGTGTCCTTCATTAATTTAAAACTGGTTCAACCTTTCCTATCGTTAGGGTCTGAGGAAATAGTAAGTGATTGGGCGCCAAACGGATGTGAAGTAGACCACATTAGCGGTGATAAATATTACTGAATAAACTCCAGATCACACTAACAGTAGCGCGTCAATTTGACGCAGATAATAAGTTTTCTTGATGCAGATCAAGTGTGATTGACAAGACTTTGACTAATCTTGTAGTCAAATGATCAATAATTTACCAAAACATATTGTTCGATTGATTCTGTTGTTATTGTTTTCGCTGCTCTTGGCCCTTGTTGCCAAATCCTATTTAACGGATCCATCTTTTTATGAATACGGTCATTACAGGGCAGATACCATACCTGAGTTGGCCGCCGGGGAGCCTGTTTACAAAGGATCGGTATATTGCCTGGAATGTCACGAACAGAGGAAGGCAGACTGGTCCGAAGGTGCTCATGTTGCCGTTCAGTGCGAAGTGTGTCACGGCACGAACCGGGAAGTGTGTCTGAACCCCAATCAGGAACACCCCGAAAGCCCCAAGACAACAGTTCCGGCTGATACGATCAGGTTGTGTACAACCTGCCACCTTGCGCTGGCCGCCCGACCTGCAAAACACCCGCAGATCATTTTGGGGCAACATCCGTTTCCCGATGAAGAAACACCCCAGTGCTACACATGCCATAACCCCCACTCACCATCGAACATGGAGCCTGCCGGGGAAAAGGCCCTGCCCCTGGGTATAACAGAATCTCCGGCCGGGTTAGCCGAGGTCGTGTCCAAGTGTGCGAGGTGCCACGGTAAACAAGGGCAGGGACGTAACAAAACCCCGGCCCTCGCGGGCATGCAGGCCGATGTGTTTATTGAGCTCATGAACAACTACAAATCCGGCAACAGTGAAAGTAAAACCATGATCAAATTTGCCAGTAGATTAAGTGACGAGGAGATTGCAGGGTTAGCCCGTTATTACGAGGGTTTGCCTGTACCAGCACCAGATTAATTTGGGCTGTTCAGGGGAGTATCAGAAGGAGTGCGAAAGTGACTAAAGACAAGAAAAAAACAGAACGGCGTGAATTCTTGTGTGCCACAGGAAAAGCACTGGCCGGACTGGGCGTGGCTGCAACTGGAGGCACCTTGCTGGCAAGGGAAGATGATGCGGCCCTGGCGGCCAAGGCTGCTTCGTTCCCCACTAAAGATTACGATTGGACGAAACATCGTTGGGCCTACGGTATCGACGCCACGAAGTGTATCGGTTGCCTGCGCTGCGTCGAGGCCTGTAAAGTTGAGAATGACGTGGTCGGAGACGCAAACCACTTCCGCACCTGGGTTGAGCGTTATGTTTACCTGGAAGGTGAGGATCATGCACTGGTTGACAGTCATGCCGACCCACAAAACATAGCTGCATCGGGTTCCGAGTCTGAATATCGGTTCGACAACCGCTATAAGGACAAGAAAGTCAGCAAGGCATTCTTTATACCCAAGTTGTGCAATCACTGCGCCCATCCGGCATGTGTCCAGGTCTGTCCGGTGGGTGCAACCTTCAGGACGGAAGATGGCGTGGTGCTGATTGACCATGATTATTGTATCGGATGCCGTTATTGCGTGCAGGCCTGTCCTTACGGTGCACGGTTGTTTATCGAAGAAGAGGGTGTCTCCGACAAGTGCACCTGGTGCTATCATCGAATCACGAAGGGTTTGATGCCGGCTTGTGTTGAAGTCTGCCCGACCGGAACCCGGGTTTTCGGCGACCTGAATGATGCTTCAAGTCCGGTCAGTGAATTCATAAAGAATAACCAGGTACAGGTGCTCAAGCCGGAAAGTGGTAATGCCCCCATGTGCTTCTATGTCGGTCTTGACAAGGATGTATCATGACTGAAGTTGCCTCTTTCACGGGTTATGTTTACCCAAACGAAACGATAATTCCATGGGGGGTACTGATCGTTATCTATCCTTACCTGACCGGCCTGGTAGCCGGTGCTTTTACAGTCTCAAGCTTTTACCATGTTTTCGGTATGCAGCAATTCAAACCGGTTGCCCGCCTTGCGTTATTGACATCATTGAGCGTGATGCTGTTTGTGCCCGCACCCCTGTTGCTGCATCTGGGGCATCCTGAGAGGTCTTACTTATCAATGGTCACCCCGCACCTGACTTCAGCATTTGCAATGTTTGGGTTCTTCGCTGCTTTCTACACGATATTGCTGGTTCTCGAGGTCTGGTTTGTATTTCGGGCTGACAATGTTGCCCGTGCTCAAAATTCGACGGGTCTGGCCCGCAGTTTTTACAGGGCGGTCACGCTTTGGTCCGATGATGTTTCACCCAGGGCCCGTGTTATAGATGCCAAGTGGTTGCTGATACTCGCCATCGTTGGTATTCCGTCCGCTCATGGTCTGCATGGTTATATCGGGTTTGTTTACGGATCACTGAAGGCCCGCCAGTGGTGGGAGTCAGACTTGATGCCCGTTATCTTTTTGTTTTCGGCCATTGTCTCGGGTATTGCCCTGTTGATGGTATTGTATGTAGTCACATCAAAACTGCGTCGTGTTCGTATCGATTTTGCCTGTCTGAAAGGTTTGACCCTGGCATTATGGGGCTTCCTGATGTTCACAGTTATCCTGGAAGGGTTGGAATTTGCAAACCTGGTTTATAAGGGCAAGGAAGGCGTTGATATTATAATGGAATACGTTCAGGGGCCTTTGTTCTGGCGATACTTTGTGTTGCAGTTCGGTTTCGGAGCCCTGTTGCCGGTTGCATTGATGGGCCTGATGGTTGCACTCGGCACACGTGGAAGGTTATTTGTGGCGGGTGCCATGACCAGTGCTTTCCTGGTTCTGATGAATGTACTGTTAATGCGTTGGAACGTCGTTATCGGCGGCCAGGAAATCTCCAAAACAGGCAAGGGCCTGCTCACCTATCCCATGACCTTGTTTGGACACGAGAGCTTCGTATCCGCATCAATTTTGATGATTGCACCATTTTTATTGCTGTGGCTGCTGGTGCGTCTTTTTCCACCGTGGGTTGACAGGTCTGAGAGTGCGTGATGTCAAAAAAGAGAGCTGGAGGTAATGTCATGAAAACAACGGGTAAATTTATTTTGTCTTCTGGTTTTTTTCTATTGCCAGCAATAGTTTCCGCCGAGGATGTAACATTGCCGGCTCCCGTGCTTGAATGGTCGTTTTATATACTGCTCATATTCGCCGCTTTTGTGGCTATTGGCATCTCTATCTACATGAGAGGAAAGGGTGCGCCGAGTGACGACCTCAGCAGTTTGCTGGATGAAAAAAACCAGGTCATCCATTCAGTTGGCACCGGTGTCTTCATTACAGATTGCGTCCGGCAGATGAATGAGCATAAAATCGGCGCAATGCTGGTGATGGAGAACGAGCAATTGATAGGGATTTTTACAGAGCGTGATGCCATTACCCGTGTGTTGGGAGCGCGGCTTGATCCCACCAGCACAATGATATCCGAAGTAATGACAAAAAATCCTGTTTGGGTCTCGAGCTCAACAACCCTGGAAGAAGCGATGGGCATCATTACCCAGCGGCGAATTCGACATTTGCCCGTACTTGAAGTTGGCAAGGTGGTGGGTGTTGTTTCCAGTGGCGACCTGACGCACCACCTTGTTGGAAACAGATCTTAGTTGCCGACCATATAGATTAAATTCACTTAGACGAAAGAACAACTAGCACTAAATACATTTCTCTGTATCATATGGCTCTTTATAAACTTCGGATTGAATCAGGCTAGAGAGATAATAAGAATGAAAAAAACTGATCACTTGCCGACATTGGTTTTTGCTGTTTTACTCAGCATGAGCTCAGGATTGGCACAGGCCATTTCACCAACCGACCCCATCCAGAAAAATGAAAAAGAAGCACTTTTCCCGGCGATGAGCGTGATAAATTTTGGTCGGGACGTTGCAGTGACCGCCTGCGTCAGCTGTCATGGATTGGACGGAATCAGCGATGCACCGGGCAAGCCCCACCTGGCGGGACAACGGGCCATCTATCTTTACCGGGTTCAACTGGCTTTTCAAGCGGGCACACGCGCTGATAAGGATAAAAACCACAAGGCTTTTTTGACGGATGAGTCATTGCTTGCTGTGTCAGCTTACTATGCCAGTTTGGCCCCCGCGCCAAATTATGAAGCTCAGGATGCATCTGGAAATGATGGCGAGTCAGAGGAAGATCCATTTATTGGAATCAGGAATTCCGTGAAAAAATGTATTAAGTGTCATGGCGAAACCGGCAATGCCGAAGGCTCCGGAATGCCCAACCTGACCGCCCAGGATCCCGAGTATTTCGTGACGTCTATGAATTCTTATACCGATGGTAGCCGTAAGCACAACCTGATGAAAAGGCTGGTTAGCGCCCTGGACGAGGCAACCATCAAGGAAATGGGTGTCTATTATGCAGTCCAGGAGCCATTACGCACTGAAACCCAAGGTGACGGCGATGCCGGTAATGGTGAACGACTTGCTGAAGACTGTGAATCCTGTCACGGCGATGATGGTAATTCGAAAAAAGCCAAGATGCCGACCCTGGCTGGTCAGGATGCGAGATACTTTATCAAGGCGATGAAACACTACAAAGATGGCAAACGGCAGCATCAAAAAATGTTTGAGGCCGTGGAGCAACTCAGTGAACAGGAAATAATTGACCTGGCAACTTATTACGCGGCCCAGCAGCCGTTGAAGCGGAACGTACGCGCGCCATTAAAAAGCACAGAGTGGATAACACGCTGCGAGCGCTGTCATGGTGTTGGCGGCAACAGTAGCGATGCCCGCTTCCCAATGCTGGCGGGGCAGGATAAAGACTATTTGATCAAAGCGCTTAAGGATTCCGCTGATGAAGGTGATTCCAATAGCACCATGCACAGAATGGCCGATAGTTTAAGCTCAAGGGACATTGAGCGACTGGCGGCTTACTTTTCATCGCAGCAACCCAAAGCCGTAGTCTATATTCAGTTGCCATGCAGTGAGGAAAAGTAATACCGGATTTCGTTGGCCGACATTATTATTTAAGTTTTGTTGGAGTCGGCTTTGGCTCCATATTTCAAGAGGAGAAGTAGAAAATGTTAACTAGGAAATTGATTATTGCAATGATGTTTATTTTGATGCTGGCTGCCGGTGGTGTTCAAGCTGGTGGCGATGCCGCCAGGGGCGCAGAACTGGCGGCCGATTGTGCCGACTGCCATGGTGATGACGGCAAGGGTGATGAAGATGTGCCGGGGATTGCCGGTCTTGATGCTGCTGAGCACGCCAAAAAGCTGGCTGATTTCAAAGGTTCCGACAGTGATATGGCTGATTATGTAGAAGAACTCAGCGAACAAGATATGGCTGACATCGCCGCCTACTACGCTGACCTGTAACTATAAAAAAATAATCAGGCCAACAACGATTGGCCGGCACTGAACATGCGGCCGGGCATATGCCCGGCCGCGAGGGTGAACCAACATGAATGATCGTCGTCTACACCGCCTTTACAGGCATTTCCAAGAATTGCCTTTAAGCATGCGCACGCTGTTCACAGGGACCCTGCTTGTGATTGGCATGGGTTATATGTTTGGCCTGATCTATGTCTATGCCCAGGACGCCGGCCGGGATGGAAAACCCGGGTTATCCGTTGACGATATCATTATCTCTTACAGTGGTTCATCCGAAGGCACCAAACTGGAAGCCGCGCTGCAAGGGCCAATGTCGTCAATGTTGCCAGTTGGTGACGCGGCCACTGTCGTGAGATGGATAAGAAGCGGTGCGGATAAGGAAGGCTACGAATCAACGGTTAAACCTATTGTCGTGCAAAACTGCCTTGATTGTCACGATGGCAGTAACCCCCACCTGTCTAATCTGGATGGTTTCGAAAATGTTCAATTGGTAGTGGCGCAAGATACCGGCGCGAGTCTGCACACCCTGGTGCGGGTATCGCATATCCACCTGTTTGGCATGACATTCATCTTCTTTATCATGGGTTTCATTTTCAGCCACGCGTTCATACGGCCCGTCTGGCTAAAAAGCCTGGTGGTGCTCTTGCCGTTCTTATGTATTGCAGCCGATGTAAGCTCCTGGTATTTCACCAAGCTTTACAGTGGATTTGCATGGGTTGTGATGATAGCGGGCGGGGTTATGGCAATGAGTTTCGCCTTTATGTGGTTCACTTCCATGTACCAGATGTGGTTTTACACTCCACCGAAATTTGTTAATGCGACTGATGGGCATTTACCGGATACTGAAGAATAAGTTTGGACGGTGCCTGGTACTAACGCACTGTTCTGTTTGATTTGAATGGTGCGTAATTTATCACACGCCATTCTCAAACAAAATCTCTGAACAGCGGCGTTTCAAGACCCGCAAATTGCGTCATTTATTACGTACCGTTTACCATCAAACCGGCCTTGACCCGGGGTCTACTTTTGTCCTTAATTGCGTATGCATGTGAGTAACCCAAAAAGAAGCAAGGCGATCCCGCTGTCGCGATCAGTCATCATCCTGATATCTGGTTGCTTCTTTCTTTCCGGTCTTGCGGGTTTGATCTATGAGGTTGTCTGGGCGCGTCAACTGAGCCTGTTCCTCGGCATTACCTCGTATGCGCACACAGCGGTTATCACCGCTTACATGGCGGGGCTAGCAGCGGGAAGTCTCTATTTCGGGCGACGTGCTGACCGGCAGGCCCAGCCGTTAAAAATATATGCCTGGTTGGAAATCGGTGTCGGAGTTTATGCGGCGATCACACCCTGGTTGTTTGCCTTTTTACAAACGGCCTATGTCAATGTAACCGAGGTCTCCCAAATCGGACAAATGAGTGGGTACCTCGTCCGTTTTGTCGTCGCGCTACTTGCACTACTGGTACCCACTTTTCTGATGGGCGGTACCCTGCCGCTGCTGGTGAGGGGGGTCGTGACCAAATTACCTGGATTGGGCAAGGTTACTGGCCGGCTTTATGGCATCAATACGCTGGGTGCAATGCTGGGTACATTGTTGGCCGGCTATCTGCTGTTGCCTGAAATTGGTGTGAAGGCCACTATTTTTGTCGGCGTGTCCATCAACCTGGGTATCGCTATCATCGTTTTGATCATGTTACATCGCTCTCGTCCAATTCATTCCCCGACCGGGCCGTCATCCACATTAAAGCAACAAACACATACAGCCACGGATAATGCCATATCGCCGCGCCTGCGTTACATTTTGCTGGGTGGATTCGGTAGTGCGGGCTTTGCCGCATTGTTGACACAGTTGGCCTGGATACGCGCTTTGATCCTGGTGGTTGGTGGCAGCGTATATGCATTTACTATCACGCTGGCCAGTTTCCTGGCCGGTTTAGGCCTCGGTAGCCTGCTTTACACGCGTTACCTGGCAAGCCCGAAAGGGTGGCTGGCACGGTCGTGGCTAAACGAACGCATTGTGCAGGCGGCATTACTGTGCGTATTAATCGGGTTAACGCTGTTACTGGGCTTACCTATGATTGGCAAGCTGCCCGGGTGGTTTCTGATGGGCTTTGATGCCGGCCTGCAGGATAATTTCCGTTTATTCCAGTTGTTTATTTTTACCCTCAGCTTTGGGCTGATGATCCTTCCAACGCTTTTTATGGGCATCCTGTTTCCCCTGGTAACGGTGATCTGGACCCGCAGCATAGGTTGGGCGGGCCGAGGTGTAGGTGCGGCCTACGCTATTAATACCTCGGGCACTATCCTGGGCGCACTACTGGGAGGTCTATTCATTCTGCCCTGGTTGGGTGTGCACAAAAGTATCATACTGGCAGCCGGTGTTTATCTGCTGGTCGCGCTGGCTTTTTGGCTGTACTCCAGTGGCGGTATGGGAAAAATACAGCGGGGCGCAACGGCCGCTGTCACGCTGTTGTTGTTTTTATTTGTCGCCTGGTTAATCCCCCCGTGGGACAGGGCGCTGATGGTAAGTGGTGTCTTTGTTAATCCGGATACATATATCAAGCAAATGAAGGGTCAAAGCCTGGCGAAGATTGCAGGGCAAAAAGAACTGCTTTATTACGGCGAAGGTCTGGACGGGGTCGTGGCTGTCAGGTTGCATCAAAACAACAAGGCATTAGTCATTAATGGTAAAACAGATGCCTCCAGTTCACTTGATCTGCCTACCCAGATTTTGTTGGCACAATTGCCATTGGCCCTGGACAGGAAGGCTGAAACTTCTCTTGTTATCGGCCTGGGGAGTGGCATTACTGCAGGTACGCTCGCTACGAACGAGTCAATCAGGGATGTGACCATCCTGGAGATATCAGACGAGGTCGTCCAAGCCTCCGCACTATTTGATGCGGAAAATTATGGCGTACTAAGAAACCCAAAGGTCAGCCTGGTCACTGCTGATGCACGAAACTTTCTGATGGCCTCTTCAGAACACTATGACCTGATTATCTCAGAACCTTCAAATCCATGGATTAGCGGTATTTCCAACCTGTTCACCGATGAATTTTTCAAGCTGGCCAAGAGCCGTCTGAACCCGGGCGGTGTCATGACACAATGGTTTCACACCTATGGTATGTCCAACGCCGATTTGAAAACGGTGTTGAACACCTTCAATAACAACTTCAATCATGTCAGTGTCTGGTCACCACTCTTTGAGGACTTCGTTATCATCGGATCGGATCAGCCCCATGCCATTTCCCTGGATCATGGCATGGGCGCCGGCGCACAAGTAAGGGCGAGGGAACTCAGCCGGGGAAATGTAAACAGCGATCGTGACCTGGTAAGGAATTATCTTTTTGGTGGCAGAGCACTTTCCCGTTACGTCAGGGGAGCCGGGGTTAACAGCGATAATAATCCGGTCATAGAGTTCAATGCTCCCAGGAATCTTTACTCCTCGACCACCCAGCAAAACATGACCGACATATTTGAGTTTCTTGAAGGGCGTCAAGAACCTGCACCGGTTGTTGGCATGGTTCGCAAGGAGAGCGATGAACTGGATGCCGGATTCATGGGGCTAAGGATCGCCATGGATGAAGGAAAGAACGTGAGTGAAGTTGAATCTCAGTGGTTGGTTAGCCAGCTGCTGTTGGAAAATAACGGCGACAAGACTTACGGGGTGGTGGGTAGCGAAAGAGTTTTAAGATGGAAGGAAGGTCCGGCAAGGTTTCAAGTCAAGGCCAGTTGGTCTCCTACTGAGCCGACCAGGCACGATTTGCCGAGATTCTTGAGCCAGTCGAACAAGATGGGCCTCGAAACCGGGATGATCAGGTTGCATGATGATATCGATGCGATATGGGCGATCAGGGGCAATAAAGACCTTTCCGAGTTGTTGCTTGACATGAACTGGTACTGCCGCGCCAAACCATCAGGTTTTACACTTTTCGTAGCGCATATCAGCCAGCCATATGTCGAACAAAAGGCCTGGCGCGATGTGATATCAGACATCACCAACCGGCTTGGTTGTCAACCTTAGCCAGCCGCCGGGTATAAAGGGGGGTTCAGCTACGAAGATTGGGTTCCGTGAATTTGCGGCAGCAGGAAGTCTACGCCTATGTAAGTGAATATCACTGCCAGGAACCCGATAATGGCCAGTATGGCGGCACGATGACCCTTCCAGTCCAGAGTATAGCGGGCATGCAGGTAGGCCAGGAAAATTAACCAGGTGATAAATGACCAGGTTTCCTTGGGATCCCAGAACCATAGTTGTCCAAACACCCGGTCACCCCATAAAGCGCCGGTTATGATGCCGAGGGTCAGGAAGCAGAAAGCAAAAAATGCCGCCCGGTAGGCCATCCGGTCAAACAGGCCAGGAGACGTGTTTTTCTTTCTTTCAAGGTAAAGGTAAGAGACCGATGCGGCAAAGGTTATAGACCAGGCCGCGTAACCCAACAGTGTGGTCAAAACATGAAACTTTAGAAGCAGGCTATTGAAGATTACGAACTCAGGTTGAACGTGACGGGGGAGCAGGGCGGCGTAGAACATCAGGAACAAACCCACCGGGAGCAGGAACACCCCCAGCATACGGTTTTTTTCATTGAGTGAAAATAACAGGAACACGCCAATTACGAGCATCGCGAAGAAAGTCACGAACTCAAATGGAGTGATGAGCGGGATATGGCCCGCCTGGTACCATCGCAAACCCATCATCAGTAAATGCAATACCCACCCAAACCAGAGTATCCAGATGGCAACCTGTGTTTGTCTATCGGAACCCAACTGCCAACCACGCAAATGCCAACCCCAGGCAATCACGTAAAGCAACAATGTTGCAGAAAACAGTAATAGTTCGAGATTCTCATACATAGCATCTATCCTGCTTTTAGCCTGTTCCCCGGTTTTCGGTCGCGGTGGCGGAAATAGAAATGCCAGACGAGTCCAAACAGCATCGCCAGGCAGCCGAGCACCAGGATTGGTGCATGAGGCCGGTTGTAAATCGCAAGCGCTGTGTAGCGTTTGACCTGTCCAAGGCTAAGGGAATGATCATTCAGTTCCAGGGCCTCTTGCTGGCTGATAACACCAAGGATGACCATTTGATTGTCTTGAAGGGTCATTATACGGGCGGTCATATCGACCTCACCCATCACACTGTGTGCCATGACTGGGGTTTGCCCAATTTCAATTATCGGCGGTGTCCATGGTTTTACCTGAACTACTTTTGTCTTGCCCAATGGATCAGTGACAATCACTTCGAAGATCCAACCAATATCCTTGAATGACGGCAACATGGTGATGCCATCGATCTTTGCCGGCACGCCGGGTGCCACGACCGCCTTAAACCAGGGTTCACCGTTTTTTAAGAGGGTTAAGTGACTTTCCTGACGTTTCTTCGGTACGATTTCGGCATTGAGATGAGCAACGTCTTCGGCGGGGTATTCTTCGACCACAAGTTTATCCAAGTGAATGACAAATGGCAGGCCGGGAATCACCGTCATCTCGTCTTCTATGGCCTTCACTTTGTACCTGAACCCACTCATGCCGCCATAGATGGCTCCGATGATCAGTATCAGGATGCCCAGGTGTGTGACGACGACGCCGATCAGCGCATTACGGCCTTTTCGCTCCAAGATCATGGGGATATGCAATATGGTGATAAACAGCAGGCTTATGCCATTGAGTCCAAGCAGGCCCAGGTACCACCAGGATTTGAACAAGTCGGGTTGGGGAAGCAGGCTGCCGCCAATCGTGACGACTATGGTAATAACCAACAGGGGAATGGCGGTTTTTAGTGATGAGAAAAAACCGAATACCCTTTTAAACGCAGAAATGAGGAAACGGCTAATGGTCTTCCGCTCCGCTGATATCATCCCCGGAGTTTTCCTCCTGGTTTGCGCCTGGTTGTTGCCGTTCCAGGTTGGCCATGATATCCATCAATCCCTTTGCTTCTTCATTCGAGGGGTCAATTTCCACTACCGAGGCAAAGTAAGCTTTTGATAACGCCAGGTTGCCGAGTTTGAAATAGACCACGCCAAGTTCGAACAATATCTGGACTTCCTCCGGATTGAGCAGGAGTGCCTGTTCAAGTATGGGTGCGGCGCTTTCATAGTCTTTCAGCATGACATGGGCTGTTGCCGTGTAATATGGCAAATGCCAGTCTCGAATAACGCCATCCGGTATGGCCTGGAGCACATCCAGGGATTCTTCGTATTTTTTCTCACGAAACAATTCAATTCCCTGGTCAAGAGATGCCAGTGCCTGCTGTTCAGTGACCTGTTTATTCTCATTGGACAGGTAGAGCGCGCCACCGGTGACTGCGAGAATCACAAGTATGATTAACACGGACAGGGTCAAAGAGAGTTTTGTCATAGAATGTCTTCCACTGCTCAACACGGGCATTTTAACAGTCCCCGTGATTGCAAAGCATCTTGGGATTTTAAAAATGAAGCAGATAGGCTCACCTGCCTTGGTTCCACTATTGTAATGGTGGTATCAAGGCAGATTTTCAATACATGAACTGGATATCTGAATCCCTTTTAAAGGCCCGTGT
>JAOUCZ010000141.1 GCA_029859505.1 Lysobacterales bacterium
ACCGGCTGAAAGCGGTTGACATAGACATCGGTAATCTCTTTCGGTACTGTTTCAAGATCGGCGAATACATAGGCTGAATCGGCTGGAACATAAGCAAGCAACGGATTGGTGCTTTTTCCTGTGGCAACAACGGCGTCATCAGATTCCTTGCTACATGCAGTAAGCAGCAAAACTGCACTGGTGATGAACACTAATATTCGGGTAAATTTCATGGGCTTGAAGTCCTGTTTACTGGTTATGTATAGGTGTTATACCACAGTACAACACTAATGACAAATTTATTTGATGAATTTTGAAGCTGATTGTTGGATTCTGTGGGTTACGCACCATTAGAGAATTTACATAACTAAGTGGGGATATGTGTAGTGTCTTCTGAGACCTTCACCAACAGGGATGTTGGTGAAGAGACTACATGGATGTATTCACGGCGGGTCTCAGAAGACACTACACGTGTCGCCACGATCGAATGCTGCGTAACCCATAGAATCCATTTTCTAAGTTGTTTCCCAGGCACCAGGTTTCTAAGGCCGTAAATGAAGAGCCCCCACCGTTTTCACGATGGGGGCTCTTAATTGCGGATCAGGTTTCTAACTAGAGTGCTTTGAATACCTTATCCAGGGTATCGCCGGCATCACCAAACAACATGCGTGTGTTATCCAGGAAAAACAGTGGATTTTGCACACCTGCATAGCCTGTGGCCATGCTGCGTTTGAGAACGATTGAAACCTCGCCTTTCCAGCATTCGAGCACCGGCATGCCACCAATCGGGCCATCAGGATCTGTCAATGCAGAAGGATTGACGATGTCATTGGCACCGATAACAACCGAAACATCCACTTTCGGAAAATCATCGTTGACTTCATCCATTTCAAAAACGATATCGTAGGGCACTTTGGCCTCGGCCAACAGCACGTTCATATGACCGGGCATGCGTCCCGCAACCGGGTGAATACCAAAACGTACATTGACACCTTTTGCTCGCAATGTTTTGGTGATTTCATAAACGATATGCTGGGCCTGGGCCACCGCCATACCGTAACCAGGGATGATCATCACTTCCTTGGCGTTGCCTAGCAGTGCGGCCGTTTCTTCAGCATCAATCGGCTGGACTTCTCCCTGGTCTTCACCGGATGCTGCAGCAGCAGCTCCGCCACCGGTACCAAAGCCACCTGCAATCACCGAAAGGAACTTACGATTCATCGCGCGACACATGATATAGCTCAGGATGGCGCCACTGGAACCAACCAGCGCACCGGTCACGATCAGAAGGTCATTACCCAGCATGAAGCCCGTTGCAGAAGCAGCCCAACCGGAATAACTGTTGAGCATGGAGACAACAACCGGCATGTCTGCGCCACCGATGGCCATCACCATATGGATACCAAACACCAGGGCGATAACTGTCATGATGATAAGGGGCTGCATGCCGCCGCCTGCCGCTGATTGCACTACGAACTGGTAGGCAAACCAGATGGCGGCAATCAACAGGGCCAGGTTCAGGAAGTGTCTGCCCGGCAAGGTCAGAGGTGAACCGCTCATACGCCCCGACAATTTGCCAAAAGCGATCACGGATCCGGAAAAAGTTACCGCACCAATGAGGATGCCGAGGTAGGTTTCAATGTCATGGATGGTCAGCTCGACACCCAGGTAATGGGTTAGTCTGTCCGGATCCATGAAGTTGGCGAAACCCACAGCCACCGCGGCCAAACCGACCAGGCTGTGCAGAATAGCAACCAGCTCTGGCATCTGGGTCATCTGTACACGACGGGCGGCAAATAAGCCAATGGTGCCACCGATGAGCAAGGCCACGAACAGCGGTACATAGTTATGTGTGACAACACCCAGTATGGTAGCGACCAAAGCGATCGCCATACCAATGATGCCATACCAATTGCCCCGCCTGGCAGTTTCCTGGTTGGAAAGCCCGCCAAGTGCGAGGATGAAAAGAATGGTCGCAATGATATACGACACAGAAATAATTCCTTCGATATTCATGACGACCTCACCTTCTGAACATTTCAAGCATACGTCGTGTAACGGCGAACCCGCCTGCGATGTTGATGCTTGTTATAAGAACGGTTGCAACTGCTACCCATTTGATCACCTCATTGGCTGAGCTGATCTGTATCAATGCACCAATAATAATGATGCTCGATATTGCGTTGGTAACACTCATTAAAGGCGTATGTAACGCAGCTGTTACATTCCAGATAACCATGTAGCCGACAAAGCATGCCAGTACGAATACCGTGAAATGCGCCATGAATGACGCCGGTGCCACGGCACCCAGCCCGAGCAGTGCAAGACCTGCGATGACCATACCGATGATAGGTCCGGCGACCGAGCGTTTCTTCTCGACAACCGGTGCAGGAGCGGGTGCTTCTGCCGCCTTTGGCTTGGGTGCTGCAGAAAGTTTTGGCGCAGGTGGCGGCCAGGTGGTCTTACCATCCTTGCAAACAGTTGCGCCGCGAAAAACCTCGTCTTCCATATCGACCAGGATCTGACCATCCTTCTCAGGAGTCAGGTCGGTTAACAGGTGACGCAGATTGGTTGCATACAGCTGGCTGGACTGTGCGGCCAGCCGGCTCGGCATATCCGTGTAGCCAATAATGGTAACGCCATTATGATCGACCACCTTTTCGGGCTCGGTCAGTTCACAGTTACCACCCTGTTCAGCAGCCAGATCGACGATGACACTGCCATTTTTCATGGTGTTGACCATCTCCGCTGTTATTAATCTTGGCGCAGGTCTGCCGGGGATCAATGCGGTGGTAATGATGATATCCACGTCCTTTGCCTGTTCGGCAAACAACGCCATTTCAGCCTTGATGAATTCATCGCTCATGACTTTGGCATAGCCGCCCTCACCGGAGCCGTCTTCATCTTCGAAGTCCAGCATCAGGAACTCGGCATCCATACTTTCGATCTGCTCCTTGACCTCGGGACGGGTATCGAAGGATCGGACGATCGCACCCATGCTCTTGGCAGCGCCAATCGCAGCCAGGCCAGCAACACCGGCACCAATTACCAGTACTTTGGCGGGCATTACCTTGCCGGCAGCTGTTATTTGACCGGTGAAAAACCGACCGAAATGCTGGGCAGCTTCAATAACGGCCCTGTAACCTGCAATATTCGCCATTGAACTCAGCGCGTCGACTTTTTGTGCGCGTGAGATACGGGGAATACTGTCCATGGCCATCGCAGTCACACCACGCTCGGTCAGTTGTTCAAGCAGTTCGGGGTTTTGTGCCGGCCACAGGAAGCTGATCAGGGTTTGGCCCGATTTAAGACGTGCGGTCTCTTCATCATTTGGACCACGTACCTTCAGCACGATATCAGAATTGCTCCAGATGTCGTCGACGTCAGCGACCGTACACCCGGCCGCTTCATATGCTGCGTCTGTATAACTGGCCGCGGCCCCTGCATTGGATTCAACCGCTACATCAAAGCCCATCTTAATTAATTGGGAAGCCACTTCTGGGGTCGTGGCTACGCGCTTTTCGCCCGTAAATAATTCCCTCGGTACACCGATTCTCATAAAAAATCTCCGGATGATTTGCCGTTTAAAACTTGGATAACTTCAATCAATGATCTGTTTCTTCTTTGTTGGTCAGCCTGTTCGGAAAAAAAGCGAGTGGCTGAAAATTCAAGTTGACCGCGAGTATACTGATAAATCAGACCAGTTCGACGATCTAGGTCAATAATTCCTCATTGAGTTGCGATATTTTAGCTCGGATAGAATGAGAAACTGCAGGAATGTTTGTCCGTTGGTTTGACTCAAACCTTTTGCAAACAGGAATGGTCAGATAAGCTGGCCGCGCAGCAATTCGAGTCTTTCCAGGGTACCAATATCGTGCCAGACACCCTTGTAAAATTCGCCTGTTACCTGTTGCAGGGCCATGGCTGTTTGCAGCATGGGTACAACTGAAAAATTGCCAGCGGGTGCGGATTCAAAGAATCGAGGGTTGTAGACGCTGATTCCGCTGAAGGTATGTCGTGTTTCACCAATTGCATTCACATAACCACCGCGCAATTCGAAATCACCCCCGGGGTTATGGGCTGGGTTGGGTACAAGCACCAGGTGTGCGTGGTCGCATTTTATGGCCCTGAGCCGTGCCAGTGGGTAAGAAGTAAATACATCACCGTTAATGATGGCAAAAGGTGACTCACCCAACAGAGGCAGGGCTTGCTTTATACCTCCACCCGTCCCCAGTGCACCCTCGGGTTCGGATGAATAATGAATGTTCAATCCCCAGGTAGATCCGTTGCCAAGCGTATCGCGGATTTGGTCACCCAGGTGAGAAAGGTTGATCACGACTTCACGAAAACCGGCGACCGCAAGTCCTTCAAGGTGGTGCTCGATAAGCGCTTTGCCACCAACGTCCAATAGTGGTTTGGGTGTCGTATCCGTCAATGGCCGCAGGCGTTCACCCCGGCCAGCAGCCAATATCATGGCGCGCATTCAGCTTGCTCCAGTATGTCCAATATCTCTTTGAACTCGGGGTATCGACTCAGGGTGTCGGTGAGGTAATCATAAAAACGCGGAATCAATTCAAGGTAACCGGTTTTGTGGTCTCGATAATGGAGACGGGCAAAAATACCAACAATTTTAAAGTTCCGCTGCAGACCCATCAGATCGCAATAACGTCTCCACTGCAGGGGCTCGATATCAGGAGCGAGTAAGGTTCGAACCTCTTCCATCCAGTTTTCTATCTGATGACGGGGCCAGCTTATGTAACGATCCCATATCAATGAAATGAAGTCATAGCTGATCGGGCCTGTCACGGCATCCTGAAAATCAATGATACCGATTGAATCACCAGGGCACTGAAGCAGGTTGCAGGAATGGAAATCCCGGTGAACAAAGCACTGAGGTTGATGCTGGGCCGATTGAATTATTTTTTCACAAAACTCATCCCAAATAGTATTGATCTGGGATATTTCCACCGATGGACGGTGATGACCCAGATACCAGTCCAGGAAAAGATCCATGTCCCGCCGCAGTTTTCTGTAATCAAACTCGGGCAAGTTCTTGGTATCCACCTCCAGGGCAAGTGCTTTGAGAACATCAAACAGGGCAGGGAAGATGGTATCTGCATTGCCTTCATTCAGTAGCTCTCGATACAGAACATCGCCGAAGTCCTCCAGAAGCAGATAACCATTGGCATGATCCGCATGAAGAATCTCCGGTGCATGCAAGCCTGCTGCCCTGAGACGCTGATCAATATCAATAAACGGTCTGACGTCTTCACCGGGTGGGGCTGCGTCCATCAATATCCGTGATTCAGCACCCACCTGTACTCTGAAGTAACGGCGGAAGCTCGCATCACCGGCGACACTGTGAAAATCGGACTGAAGATTGGCACCCTGTTTTTGCAGCCAAAGCCGGGCATTTTCGAGACGAAAATCTCTAGTTGAGCTGATTGTTGCGCTGGATAATTCCATGGGGGTGAATTTTGCCGTAAACCGGCCAGCTATGAAACGTCAATCTTGGTATTTTTAAATGGTACTAATATGGTACTATATGCAGTCAGGTAAACAAGCTAGCGCGGAATTTCCAGAACAATCTATGTTACGTATCAGCAAAATGACAGACTACGCCATTATGGTGATGGTTGAACTTCAAGCTTCACATGGTGAACTGCTGACGGCACATGTTTTGGCAGAGCGATCCCGGCTCGAATTACCAACGGTTAGCAAGGTTCTGAAATTACTGGTTAAAACGAACCTGGTTGACTCCTATCGTGGTGCCAACGGCGGCTATCTCCTGGAGCGTAAAGCAAAGGATATCAGCGTGGCTGAAATCATCGCTGCCATAGAGGGGCCGATTGCCATGACCGAGTGCAGTGTGGAAGAGGGCCTGTGTGCGCAGGAGGCGGTTTGCAGTTTGCGTGGAAACTGGCAGCGGATCTCTGTTGCTGTTGCAAAGGCGATGGAAAGCGTGTCGCTGGCAGAAATGGCACAACCGGTCAAACCGGATGCAGATCCTTTGCAAATCACCACGCTGAATGTGTGAGTCTTGTAAGTTAATTAATTTGGAACGTATTTAAATATGAGCGGCGAAACATCCACCATCGACAAAATGGTCGAGCAGAAATATCAGCATGGTTTTGTAACGGATATTGAATCTGAGACATTGCCTCCAGGCCTGTCACCAGATGTGATCAGGGCAATTTCGGCGCGTAAGAATGAACCTGAGTGGTTGCTGGAGTGGCGACTGAAGGCTTATGAACATTGGCTTGAAATGGAGCAGCCTGATTGGGCGCACCTGAACATTGATCCCATAGATTTCCAGGCCATTTCTTACTTCTCTGCGCCTAAGTCAGATAAAGACCGGCCGCAAAGTCTCGACGAAGTCGATCCCAAGCTTCTGGAAACCTATGACAAGCTGGGTGTGCCACTGCACGAACGTGCCCGACTGGCAGGTGTGGCGGTAGATGCAGTATTTGATTCTGTATCAGTTGGTACGACTTTCAAGGCTGAGTTGAGAAAGGCGGGTGTAATTTTTTGCTCTTTCTCCGAGGCTGTGCAGGACCATCCTGAGCTGGTACAGAAGTATCTCGGTTCGGTGGTACCGCAACGTGACAATTTTTTCGCCGCACTTAACTGCGCAGTTTTCACTGATGGTAGCTTTGTGTTCATACCCAAAGGTGTCCGTTGCCCGATGGAACTGTCTACCTACTTCCGCATTAATGCAGCAGAAACCGGTCAGTTTGAACGTACTTTGATCGTTGCAGAAGAAGGTAGCCATGTCAGTTATCTCGAAGGGTGTACTGCTCCAATGCGGGACGAGAATCAGCTGCATGCAGCGGTGGTGGAACTGGTCGCGCTGGAAGATGCGGATATCAAGTATTCCACGGTACAGAACTGGTATCCGGGTGACGAGAATGGTGTGGGTGGAATCTATAACTTTGTCACCAAGCGGGGTGATTGTCGTGGTGCACGCTCGCGTGTTTCATGGACGCAGGTGGAGACAGGTTCTTCGATCACCTGGAAATATCCAAGCTGCATCCTGCGTGGTGATGATTCAGTGGGTGAGTTCTATTCGGTTGCACTGACCAATAACTGCCAGCAGGCGGATACCGGCACCAAGATGATCCATATTGGTCGCAATACACGCAGCAAGATCATATCCAAGGGTATCTCAGCCGGTCGCGGACAAAACGCATATCGGGGCCTGGTGAGAGTGACGCCGCGCGCCGAGAATGCACGAAATTACACGCAGTGTGACTCCATGCTGATTGGAAAGAATTGTGGTGCACATACTTTTCCATATATCGAGGTTCGGAACCCCTCCGCCAAGGTAGAACACGAGGCCACTACATCGAGAATTGGTGAGGACCAGTTGTTCTATTGTCTGCAGCGGGGCATTTCGGAAGAAGATGCAGTTTCCATGATCGTTGATGGATTTTGCAAACAGGTATTTAAAGAGCTGCCCATGGAATTTGCAGTCGAGGCAAAGGCATTGCTGGAGGTCAGTCTCGAAGGGGCTGTGGGTTAGCTTAAAACCTGCAGAACCGGAATTTAGCTGAATTAAAGAAACACTAAGGAACGAATCAAAACTATGTCAACCATGTTAAAGATCACAGACCTGCATGCCACGGTTGCAGGCAAAGAAATTCTCAAAGGCCTGAACCTGGAACTGGAGGCGGGAGAGATCCACGCCATTATGGGTCCGAATGGTGCTGGTAAGAGCACACTGGGAAATATACTGGCGGGGCGCGAAGGTTACGAAGTGACACAGGGTGAGGTCATGTTCAATGGCAAAAACCTGCTGGAGCTGGAGCCGGAAGAACGTGCTTGCGAAGGTGTATTTCTGGCTTTCCAGTACCCGGTTGAAATTCCGGGTGTCAACAATACCTATTTCCTGCGCGCTGCATTGAACGCTCAACGCAAGTATCGCGGCGAAGAGGAGCTGGACTCTGTTGGATTTTTGCGCCTGGTGCGTGAAAAACTGGAAATTCTTCATATTGGTGATGGGCTCTTGCATCGCGCAGTTAATGAAGGTTTCTCCGGTGGGGAGAAAAAACGTAACGAAATTTTCCAGATGGCAGTACTTGAACCGACACTGGCGATTTTGGATGAAACCGATTCCGGTCTTGATATTGATGCACTGAAAACGGTTGCTGAAGGTGTTAACCGGCTGCGTTCAAAAGATCGTGGAATGATTGTTGTAACGCACTACCAGCGCTTACTGGACTACATAGTACCGGATAAAGTTCATGTGCTGGCTGATGGCAAGCTGGTCGCAACCGGTGGTGCTGATCTGGCGCTGAAACTGGAAGAGCAGGGCTATGCGTGGCTGGAAGACGGTGGTATCGCGACGCTGGATACTGACTCCCCTGCAACGACGGCAAACCCATGAGCGATTTTTCCACACAGCTGGCATCCGCATTGCCGCAGGATACGGGGTCCGGACCTGAGTGGGTGAACGCTCTTCGCCAAAATGCTGCCGAGAATTTCCGGACGCATGGATTGCCTACCCGCAAAGATGAAGCGTGGAAATTTACCGGACTTGGGACGATGGGGCAGAATGGTGTGCAATTGGCCACCGGGTCAAGTTCAGTGGTCTCCGAAGGTTCGAGTCCGAAACCATTGGCGGAGTCAGAGTGCCGCGTTGATATGCTTGATGGACAGTTCCAGAAGCAGACAGGAAACCCGAAACACGGTCTGACTGTATTACCGCTGGCCGATGCATTACATCAGGGTGTGGCCGGTTTACAGAATTTGCTGGAATCACTTCCAGGTCCGGCGCCAGGGTCAGATTCCAGCGCAGGCTTTAGTGCGCTGAATACGGCAACCCTTGAAACCGGTGTGGTTATTCATGTTGCCGCCGGAACAGACGCGGGGCGCTTATCGCTAAGCTGGTCAACCCGTGAGACCCGGGTTCCCCTGCTGTTCAATTCCCGCGTTTGTCTGATTGTTGAAGCCGGTGCAAAACTGGAGTTGGTAGAGCAGTTTGAGAGCAAGCATGAAAATGCCAACGGCTCCAATATCGTGTTGCAGGCAAATGTAGAAGAAAACGCCGTACTTAATCACGTTCGCTTTCAGCAGGAATCAGAAAAAGCCGCCCTGATTACACGAACTGAAGTTTCACAGCAGGCAGATAGCGAATACGCCTACTACGGTTTTGATCTCGGTGGAGGTCTGGTTCGTCACGATTTACATGCATCATTATTGGGTAGTGGCGCAAAGTCCGGCATCAATGGCGCCTACCTT
>JAOUCZ010000336.1 GCA_029859505.1 Lysobacterales bacterium
AGAGGATGCTGTAACGGCATTATTACCCGGCAGCACTTCGGAACATAACCTGGCTGTAACTGCGCCTGTGGACACCGGTGCCTATTGGGTTGGCGCGTGTATTGATGCAATAACAGGTGAAGCAGATACCTCTAATCAATGTTCCCCAGGCGTACCAATCGTTGTAGCAGCCAAGCTGGTAGATTCAGATGGCGACCGATTGCCGGACTCGGCAGAAACCAACACCGGAATCTTCGTTGATTAAAACAACACCGGTACCGATCCGAACAATGCCGATACCGATGGAGACCGTATCAAGGATGGCGACTAGGTACTGGGAACTCTAACCGGGCTGGACCTGCCCGCTTTGGTTGCTGCCAGTGAAGCCGAGGAAAACGTGGTATCGCCGGCGACTATGCCGATGGCGCACAACTATTCTTCAGTTGCCAGTCCTGCCATATGCGTCCTGCCAAGAACGCCGGCGCTGATAAAAACGACGCTGAAATCCGGGATGACCTGCCCAGTCATGACCTGAGCGGTGGTAATTACTGGTTTGCCGACATCGCCAGGTATCAGGACAACAAGGGTATCTTGCGTTTTGGCGGGGGTCTGACCACTGATAGCTTCGAGGATCAATGACCCCAAAAAACTGGGGTTATGCAACAGAAAGATTCAAGGGCGGGTACTATTCAGTCCCACAAAACTCCCACCGTTATCCTCGGCCAGTTTTCTCATCAATGCCGCATAGCGCACAGCGTTGATTGAAAGCCTGTTGCCGCTGAACTGGACGGGAAAGCCCACCGTATGGATACGTACCCTGCGATTGCCTGACTTATCCGCGCTGTTCAGCCGGTCAACGGTATCGATCACCGTCTGTATGGAACCACTCGCAAAGTCATCACCTAGCACATAAAGACTGATTTTTTTATCCTTGGTATGAAACCTTCGTATGGCAGCTTCAATACCTTCCACGGGGCTTGAATTGGAAAAAGGAAACCAGCCGGAAAGCCGGCTGATAATGGCTGCCCGGCGCGCGGGGGTATCCGGAATCCAGCGGCCCTTGTACGAGGAATACATATAATCACCCATGTCATTCATGACCTGGATACCTTTGACACGCGGATAGATCGCCAGGATTTCCCTGACCTTTTTCAGAACCATACCCCAGGCCCCCTGCCCCATTGATCCCGATGTGTCGATGATGAACAAAATATATTCACTATCAACGGGAACACCGCCAATGGCGGCATCCGGTGGTCGCCGGATGTTGATACCGGACAGGCGCTTCACTTCATCGCTAAGTTCCTGCTGTGCAACGTCCAGCTGTTTCTCGATGATGCTTTGGGTCTCAAGTTCATTTTTGGTCGCATGATGTTCACCCTGAACTTTAGAAAGATCACCTTTAAGACGTGCCAGTTTTTCGCGATGTTGTGATAGCTGCTCCTGTTGCTCGGTAAGGTCGCGATTCAACACCGTCGTCTCGCCGCGGATCTCGTAGATTTCCTCTTCCAGGCGTTCAACCAAACCGGTGAGATCGACAGCCAGTTGCTCAATCACCCTGGGCTCGGAAATCTGGATGATAACCAGTAACAGGATAATCGCCCCGAACCCGCAGGAAACAACATCCAGAAAGGACATGCTGAAAATTTCAATTTCACGCCGTTTCCGCTTGCTCATGGCCAGTCCCTTGATGGCGTCATGAAGGAACCCTGGCTGTTAATGGCCAAAGCCCAGAATGCTGCTGCGGCCCAGGCATCGCCTTCCATTGGCAGGAGAATGGTATTGACAGGAATTTTTCCGTTGAGCACCTTGGCAGCCTTTTCGAAATGATCCAGCCGTTTATCCGCAGATACCGTTGTCGAAACAGGCTTGGCACGACCCTGGGTGGGCAAACCGTCAGTGATCAACAGAATATTGTCCGGTGGCGGGGATAGGCTCTTCGCGGCGGAGAATGCATGGTAGAGGCTGGTGCCGCCCTCAGGGGCGATCTGACGCAAGGCATTGATGGCACCATCAACATCGGTGCGTTTGGAGGTCTCCAGCCAGGCTCCATCGGTACCGGATGTCGTTGCATTTGCCCTTGTATTGAAGCTGTACAACTGAAACTTGGTATTGGGCGGCAGGTTACTTACCAGCCAGTCCGTGGTTTTCAGCGCTCGCTGCCATTTGGGTGCACTGCGGCGACTGGTCTCGTCGAGGTTTCGTCTACGAATGATGTTGATGATGGTTTCATCCAGCATGCTGGCCGATGCATCCACCAGGATCAGGATGCGTTTTCCGCCCATCTTGAGTCCCGTGAGGTACTGCCGGTCACCCTCACCCTTGAACTCACGTACCTTCTCACCGGCGTCGCGATCAGCCTCAATGGCGGCACCGAGGCGTTTTTGTACTTCGTCCATCGACTGCAGATCTGTCGTCAGCTGGTTGATATGCTCGCGACTGGCAAGGGTCTCATTGGACATACTCGCAATCTCAATCTCCAGCTCTTTGGTGGTATCTATTACGCGTGCCGCCTGGCCTTGCATCAGCACGATTTCGGACTCGGTTGCCCGGAGGCTGTTGCGTGCTTCAACCAGGTTCTTCTCGCCGATCAGTACTTCCTTTTCGAGACGTACAGCCTCCGCCCGCAGGTCGGTAAATATCTGCTCGCGTGATTTGACCGTGTCGTGATTGAGTATCAGGACAAGTAAGACCACCGCACCAAAACCACAAAACATGATATCCAGAAAGGACAGCGAGAAAGGAGAGACTTTCCGGCGGCTCACGATGCTAACTCTTCAGACGGCGAATTAACCAGCTATCAACATAGCGTTCACTGTCCAGTACCAACCGTTCCTGCATCAGTTGTAGCTGGTGTATAAAAAACATCAGAATGATGCTGATCACCAGGGCAATAAAGGTCGAATTAAACGCCACACCAAGACTGGAGGTGACACCGGTGATATCGCCCTCAACTGCCCGGTGTGCCTGACCCAGCGCATCACCAATACCTCGCACCGTGCCGATAAAACCAACAGACGGTATTGCCCAGGCAATATAACGGATAATTGAAAGCTCAGTTTCCATCCGCTCGCCCTCCGACTCACAGACAGCACGGGCAGCGGTCGAAACATCCTGCACATTTCGTGTCGCACCAAATCGCTCAATCGCCGTAAGTAATGCCCTTGGTAGAAACCAGTCATTTAAATGACCGGGCAAGCTTGCAAGCCTCTTTGCAATATCGCGTGTATCCTCCGGTCCGATGGGTAAACTACCAGGCAATTGCAATAAATCCTGATCTAGAAGTTTCTGCTGCCGGTAAGTATCCCGGCCCTTGTAGCCAAGTATTGCAAACGCCCACAGCATCAGCACAAAACAGGTTTCCTGCTCATAATCCTTTATGACCACGAAAAAAGATCTTTGCGGGGTGTATTCCGGGTTGGCCAGTACCTTGGCTGTTTCCTGTTCAAGAAAACTCGTGGCCTGCGGCCGTACCACGGTCACATATATACTGTGCACCAGGATAAATGCGATCAGTAGGG
>JAOUCZ010000092.1 GCA_029859505.1 Lysobacterales bacterium
GAATGGAACTTACAGGGACGCGTAAAGATCGAAAGGCAGGTTGTTAGGAAGACGGTCTGCACCTCCCCGGTGGGTACATTGGCACAAGGGGCTGATGCGAGCAGAGATTATGAATAACAATGGCAAGCTAACGATTTTCATTGTAGCAACAATGTTCTTGTGCCTGGTATGGAGCACCAACATTTGGTCTAAGGATGACGCGAGCGCTTGCGTCGAGTTGGGCGCGCTCGCCTATAACAACTGGATCAGTACGGACGCTGGCGGTAGTGGGATACCGTCGGGTGAACCGCTCAAAGACTATCTTCGTTGTAAATCCTGTCATGGCTGGGACCGCCTGGGAATGAGGGGCGGGTATGTACGTCGCTCGCGAACAGCTGAGCGGCCGAATGCCGGTTACGGTGACACAGATACCACCTCACGTGATATCGCCCCGGGTATGGGTGACTATTACCACATCAGGGCTTCGGAGATAAGACATGCCGGTATTGGCCGTGCCTATGAAGATGGTTCAGGCAGCTGGGTTGACCTGGCGGTTGATCCTACAGCGCATGCAGCAGGGTATACCCTCGGAAACCAGCATCCGGACTTTTCCACGACTGGTGTGAATGCCGGTGACAAGTTACCTACGCAGGAACAGGTCGACTGCATTGCTCTTTTTGTCAACTATGGCGATTCTGATCCGAAGTTTTATTTCTTCGGTATTGATTATCACGCGGACCCTGTCTGGTACAACATCCATCCAGGTGCAAATGCCACTGCCGGTGAATCATTCTATGAACAAAACTGTATGGCTTGTCATGGTGATCCAGCGTTGGATCATAGCGGCATGAACGGCGGCAAGCCGGAAGGCGGTATGCTTGCCTTCCTGCGAAAGGACGGCAAGTTCAGTGAGTTTGTGCACAAGGCCCGTTGGGGTATACCCGACACCATTATGACCCGCTCGACCATCGGTACGCCGAATTCGCAGGACATGATCGACATGATGTTGTACCTGCAGGAGTCGATTACATCCAGTTTTGTTATCACCAATGGAATCAGTGGCACCTGGTGGGATCCACAACGCAGTGGTGAGGGCTTCATGATAGATGTTGCCAAGGACGGTCTTGTCGCTGTGAGCTATTACACCTATGACACCATGGGCCATCAAATGTGGGTTATTGGTGCAGGAAATCTTAACGGTAATACCGTCGAGATTGATTTTGAACTGACAGATGGTGGAATTTACGGTTCCGCCTTCGACCCGCTTACTGTCAATCGATATCCATGGGGCACGGGAATTTTCACCTTCTCATCATGTTATGTCGGCAAGGTGGAAATAATTCCAAATCAGGATTACTCGGGCATATTTGAGGCACAGACTATCTATATTTCACGGCTCACTATGCCGGAACATTGCGCAGATGAATAGGCTCAAAAGAACCCAACGAGACTCGCATGGACAACCCCCGTCCGTGACATTCGGTCTCCTCGCAGTCAGCGACCAGCACCAGTTGGAATGCTGACGACGGCCGGGCGCCGCACAACCCCCTGTGCGGCGCCTTTTTTCAATTTAGGTTTTCTTGCCAGGATTCAATTCGCCAGGGCGTAAGTAACCTGGGACAAGCTAGTTCTTAAAACTGAACAGCTCTATTTCAAAAATCAGGGTGCTATTGGAGGGGATGGTCGATGAGCCGTTTTCACCATAGGCCAGTTCCGGCGGAATCATAAAAACAAATACACTGCCAGACGGCATCAATTGAATACCTTCTTTCCAACCATCAATAACCTTTCTGACCATGAGCTCAACAGGCTCGTCTTTGTCGAAGGATGAGTCGAAGGTAACACCATTAAGAAAGAGACCGCGGTAATGTACTTTGACCTTGCTTTTTTTTCCCGGCTTACGACCCTTGCCCATAATCAGGACCTTGTATTGAAGCCCTGATTCTGTTTCAACGGCTTCTGCTTTAAGGTTATTCCAATAATTCAAGCCGTTCATATCACCATCCGCGGCAACATTTTGTGAAGACCACAAAAGAACGCTCATCAGAATTAATAAGAATTTGTTCACAATGACTCCCGGTACACCAATTAATATCGAAGCATGACGTATGGCGCGCCTTTCTGCCAGTGTAAATCACATGAAAGTGTGCAGCCCGGGTTGGCAGGCTGCACTTCCTGTCAGGGTGGCAGAGGCTTCAGGCAACCTTCTGCCGAATGTTCATAGGCCGGCTGGGGGCACGGGAATTTGTTGTGGTTACTGAACCGCACCACCTTTTAACCGCTTTTTCTGCGTGCGCAAAATCAGCGAGGTCGTCGACCTCACACCAGTCATAACCCTGGATAGAGTTGATACCAACGATTCCGGTCAATGCCAGTTCATCAATCGCAGATAGGTACCAGCGCGCAAGGCCATCGGTGTTGGACATCAGGTTTTCGACTTTTTGAACAAAGGCCTTGGCACCCGCACGATTAAAAACCATCATCCCAATCGATTCACCATTAACGATATCCATATTCAGTTTTTTGCCTACCCGATTCAATTGCTCACCGTCGGCACTGATTTTCATATCGTCGTCGTCATAAGTACTCTTGCGGTCAACCGCCAGCGTAATCGGGTAGACCCGCTCGCTGGACAGAAGCTGTCCAAGCGTCGAGGTTTCAAATAACGTGTCGCCGTTGACCAGCAGAAAAGGAACATCCATTTCTTCGCGGGCAACCCAGGACGTGCCGAGGTTATCAGATACGGCATAAAACGGGTTATACAGTGTACGAACCGAAATTCCTTTAATGTTGATACCGCTAACCACGTCTTCAACTAACCGGTGGTTGAAGCCTGTCACGACAACAATCTCATCCACGCCATTAGCAGCCAGTGATTCGATTTGATGAACCAACAGGGCTTTGCCATCCAGCTTCAGGCAGCATTTGGGTACGCTCTCGGTTAAAGGCATCAACCTGCGTCCCTGTCCGGCACTTAAAATAATTGCTTTCATGTCAACAGTTTCCTGGTAAAGATGCTGCGTATATTAAACGTTCGAGTCTATTAGCGCTTGGCATGAAAGGACATTCACTTGACCTTAATAAACCGTAAGGTGCGTTACTTGTAACGCACCGTTTATTCCAACCAAAGGAAAACGCGTGGGTAACGGCCCAGGCCGCCCTCTCGACGGGTTCCCCGTCTCACCTTCTCTCACCTTGTCCCCTCAATATAGCGGGCACCATTGAACAACGTGCGCACCAACATGGTGCGCTTATGGGGCCCCCTGAGTCCTCTTCTCCTCCTTTTATCGATGTTTTTCAAGCCATCTTACTGTTTTCTAACCCAAATACGTAATGGCTCGATTCCTGCATATAGATAAACACCGCGTATTCATGCAAGGAAAACAGAAAATGCAATTAGTCACAGCAATTATCAAACCATTCAAGCTTGATGATGTTCGGGACGCACTGGCGGAAGTTGGTGTCAACGGAATCACAGTTACAGAGGTAAAGGGTTATGGACGTCAGAAAGGCCATACCGAACTTTACCGGGGTGCGGAGTATATCGTCGATTTCCTGCCCAAGATCAAAGTAGAGACTGCCGTTTCAGACGACCTCGTAGAAAGAGTCGTTGAGGCCGTTGTGCAGTCAGCCCAAACCGGCAAGATCGGTGACGGCAAAGTATTCGTGCACAAACTCGAAGAAGTGGTGCGTATTCGTACGGGTGAAACCGGCGTAGAGGCCATATAGGGGAGTATGACAATGGAAAACCAAATTTTTGAACTACAGTATGCAATTGATACTTTTTATTTCCTCGTGTGTGGCGCCCTGGTCATGTGGATGGCGGCGGGTTTCTCGCTGTTGGAATCCGGCCTTGTACGCTCCAAGAATACGGTTGAAATCCTGACCAAGAATATCGCGCTTTATGCGGTAGCATGCATCATGTACCTGGCGACAGGCTATGCGTTGATGTATGGCGGCGGGTTTTTCCTGCAGGGGATCGAGGCGTTTGATCTTGGCTCGGTGCTTGCCGATTCGGCTGAGAACGGTTTTGATGGTGCCAGTGTTTACTCACCCGCATCGGACTTCTTCTTCCAGGTTGTGTTTGTAGCGACGGCCATGTCGATTGTTTCGGGTGCGGTTGCCGAGCGCATGAAACTCTGGGCCTTCCTGGTATTTGCCATGGCCCTGACCGGTTTTATCTACCCGATGGAAGGTTCCTGGACCTGGGGCGGCAAGGAAGTCTTCGGTATGTTCAACCTGGGTGATCTGGGCTTCAGTGATTTTGCCGGCTCCGGTATTGTTCACCTGGCGGGCGCATCAGCAGCGTTGGCAGGCGTGCTCTTGCTGGGAGCCAGAAAGGGCAAGTATGGAAAAGACGGTAGTACAATCGCCATTCCCGGCGCCAACCTGCCGCTGGCAACACTGGGTACTTTCATCCTGTGGATGGGCTGGTTTGGTTTTAATGGTGGTTCTGTACTCAAGCTAGCAGATGCAGCCAACGCCCATTCGGTCGCGATGGTCTTTCTGAACACCAATGCCGCGGCTGCCGCCGGACTGGTTGGCGCGTTGCTGACTGCACGGGCTTTGTTTGGCAAGGCTGATTTAACCATGGCACTGAACGGAGCCCTGGCGGGCCTGGTAGCGATTACCGCAGAGCCGTCTACACCGACCGCATTGCAGGCATCCCTGTTTGGACTGATTGCGGGTGTCATTGTTGTCTTCAGCATTATTGGATTGGATCGCCTGAAAATCGATGATCCGGTCGGTGCCATTTCGGTACACGGTGTCATTGGTCTGTTTGGTTTGCTGCTGGTTCCGGTGACTAACACGGGCTCAAGCTTCAGTGGCCAGTTGATCGGTGCAGCTACCATATTCGGTTGGGTGTTCTTAACCAGCCTGGTGGTTTGGTCTGTATTGAAAATGACCATGGGTATCCGGGTCAGCGAAGAAGAAGAGTACGAAGGACTGGATATTGGCGAGTGCGGTATGGAAGCCTATCCCGAGTTCACATCCTCAACGTAGGTTGTACAACTCAATACTCTGCTAAAACAAACGGTGCGTAACTTGTTACGCACCGTTTGTTCCAACCAAAAGAAACCGCTTGGTTACACACCCAATGTTGTCAGGAACTTATATCTTCATCATCCAGGCTGTGTCCCCACTCTTTCTTAGCGCGCAAATACCGCTTGTTCCATTCTCCAACCCCGGATACGTGTTTCTCCTGGGTGATTCCGCTTAAGCCAAAATTGGTGAGGTCTTTGACTTTCTTCGGGTTGTTGGTCAGAAGGCGAAACGGTTCATTGCCAACAAAGTACTTGATCAGGATCGCAGCGTCGGTAAAGTCGCGCGAGTCTTCGGGCAGGCCAATTGAACGATTGGCCTGGTAGGTATCTTCCCCTGCGTCCTGCAATAAATAGGTGGCCGCTTTCGCCCACAAACCAATGCCCCGGCCCTCGTGACCAGCCATGTAAACCAGGTAGCCGCCGGCAGGGTCCGCACTGATACGCGCAATGGCGGCATCCAGTTGCGGTCCGCAATCACATCGTTGGGAACCGAATACGTCACCGCTCAGGCAATTGCTGTGAACCCTGATCAGACAGTTTTTAGCCGGCTTACCAATCACCAGTACACTGTTTATAGCCAATGGTGAGACAAGGTGAGCAAACAAATTCTGTTCGTCCCGGGCGCGTAGGTCTGCTGCCAGCGACTCCACGCGGCTGAGCTCGGTGCTTCGAACCGTCGCGTACCAATCCACGGTAGTGTTTACCGACGGCAACGACACGGGCAGCGGAACCGGTCCCAACAGGTTGATCGACAGCTCACCTGAAGGTTCCAGCGGGCGTGCGTCGATGAGCTTTCCCGTCTCGTCAATACGGAGTAGCTTGCCTTGAGCGATGAGCCGTTTCCTAACGTCTGGATTGAGGTATGTAAACATTGAGAGCCTTTCTGGTTCACGGCATGATCGGCTTGGCAGGTCTATTATATATCAGTTACCCGGCCTTAAACTGCTGACGGTAGGCATGCAGCAATGGTTCGGTGTAACCGCTGGGCTGGTCGTTGCCTTTGAACACCAGGTCACAGGCTGCTGAGAAAGCAATACTGTCGTCAAAGTCCGGCGCCATATTAATGTAAGCGGGGTCACCTGCATTCTGACCATCAACGATCATGGCCATACGTTTAAGGGTTTCCATGACCTGCTCTTCGGTGCAAAGGCCGTGTTTTAGCCAGTTGGCGATGTGTTGACTTGAAATCCGCAGCGTCGCCCGATCTTCCATCAGGCCAACATGGTTAATATCAGGCACCTTGGAACAACCTACGCCTTGCTCAACCCAGCGCACCACGTAACCCAGTAAACCCTGGGCATTGTTGTCCAACTCTTTCTGAATGGCATCTGCGGATGGTTTTTCATCACCCATCAGGGGGATGGTTAAAATATCATCGACACTGGCGAGTTGACGACTTGCCAACTCAGTTTGGCGATCTGCCACATTAACCTGGTGATAGTGCAGGGCGTGCAGTGTTGCCGCTGTTGGTGAAGGTACCCAGGCTGTATTTGCGCCTGCCATCGGGTGACCGATTTTGGCCTCCATCATGTCGGCCATATTGTCGGGTGTTGGCCACATGCCCTTACCGATCTGGGCCTTGCCTTTCAGTCCGCAAGCCAAACCAAGGTCAACATTCTGATCTTCGTAAGCCAGTATCCAGGGCATTACTTTTAATGCCTCCTTGGCCGCAAATGCGCCGGCATTCATGCTGGTGTGTAACTCATCGCCGGTACGATCCAAAAAGCCGGTATTAATAAAGACGACGCGGTTCTTCACGGCGCGAATACATTCTTTGAGGTTTACTGAAGTGCGGCGCTCTTCATCCATAATGCCAACTTTCAGGGTGTAGCGATCGAGACCCAGTGCATCTTCAACACGGCCAAACAGCTCATCGGTAAAGGCCACTTCTTCGGGGCCGTGCATCTTGGGTTTTACAATATAGATGCTGCCGGTTCGGGAATTACGCAGTTTTGAATCGCCTTTAATATCATGCATGGCGGCCAGTGTCGTCATCATGGCATCCATAATGCCTTCTGGCACCTCGTTGCCCTCTTTATCGAGAATCGCAGGGTTGGTCATCAAGTGGCCAACATTGCGCACGAACAGCAAGCTGCGCCCCGGTAGTACCAGCGAACCACCACCAGCTGTGGTGTATTCACGGTCGGGATTCATTTTCCGAACAATGGTTTTACCGTTCTTTTCAAGGGTTTCTTCCAGATCGCCCTTCATCAAACCCAACCAGTTGTGATAAACCAGTGCCTTATCTTCTGCGTCAACCGCAGCAACCGAATCTTCGCAGTCCATGATAGTGGTCAGCGCGGCTTCAACAATGACGTCACTGATACCGGCAGCATCGCCAGAGCCAACGGGGCTGCCCGGGTTTATTTGAATGTCCAAGTGTAATAGATTGTTTTTAATCAGTATTGATGCCGGATTCTCTACGCTACCTGTATAACCGGCAAACTGTTCAGGGTCTGCCAGCGTGACACAGGCGCCATCACTCAACGAAATTTTCAATACACCATTTTCAATACGGTAGGCCGTGGAGTCGGTATGGGAACCCGACGCCAGCGGCGCTGCGTAATCCAATACCCCGCGAGCATAGGCGATTACCCTGGCGCCACGTACCGGGTTATAAGCACCTGCTTTTCCGGCACCGTCGTCTTCCGGGATCACATCACTACCATAGAGTGCGTCATAGAGACTGCCCCAGCGGGCATTTGCCGCGTTTAGTGCAAAGCGGGCATTCATTACAGGCACCACCAACTGTGGCCCGGCCATCAGTGCGATTTCAGGGTCTACATTTTCAGTCTCAATTTGGAAATCGCCACCTTCTTCCACCAGGTAGCCAATTTCCTGCAAAAAAGCCTTGTACTCAGCATGGTTAATGGGTTCGCCGGCGCGTTGATCGTGCCAGGCATCAATCCGGGTCTGCAAATTCTCACGTGTTTGCAGCAATTCACGATTCCTGGGAGTTAGATCATTAAGGATTCCCTCAAATGACGCCCAAAATTGTCCAACAGTTACACCCGTGCCGGGGGTTAGCTCATTGGCAACCAGGTCAAAAATTTCTTTAGCGACCTGTAAGCCGCCTTGCTGGATACGATCAGCCATTTCTCAGTCCTTTAGTTTGCGGTATAGAAGCTACCCGTTCGCCTGTGACGCGGCGCTGTGATATTTGAAGAGTACATTTTAAAACAGACCTATCCACATGCCGAATAATTTCCATTATTTGTTTTGTGAATAGTCCGGCAAATTGTTCCAAAGATGGTGTATGGTCAAACGACATCTCCGGCGACATCGGCGATGAGTCGGCGCATCCATTGATGTGCCGGGTTGTGCTGCAGCAGCGGACTCCAGGCCATCGTCAACTCAAATTCTGGAATTGCAAAGGGGGGTGGCACAATAATTATGTTGGGATCATCTTTCAACAGGTTGGCCGCCTTGCTGGGTAAAGTGATAATAAGATCACGTAAGTTCGCCAAACGCATGGCCGCCTCATAATGCCGGGTAAACACCCGTATACGACGCTCTTTGCCCAGTTTGGCCAGGGCCTCATCCACCCACCCCAGGCTCTGGTTGGTACCAGGTTCAATACCTACTCCTATCCCCATTCCAGTTTTGCTAACCCATACATGACCAGCCTTAAGGTAGGTTTGCAGATTAAAACTGTTACGAATCGGGTTTTGGTGGCTGAATACGCAAGAGAAGCCATCTCGCCAAATGGCTCTTTGATGAAATGACTGGGGCAACTCATCAAAGCGGTTAATCACCAAATCAACACCGCCTTGCTCTAAATCCTGATAACTCACATCACTCGGTGTCAAAATATCCAGGGAGACATCCGGCGCTTCTAGCCGCATTCGACGCAACATGTGAGGCAGGAGGGTTGATTCACTGTAATCACTGACAGAAATTCGAAAAACACGGTTGGCACTGGCAGCATCGAACTGGTGGTCTGGCTGAACAACTTTCTCAATGGATGCTACCACCTCACGCACCTCCGGTTGCAACTTTTCGGCTCGTTCAGTTGGGTGCATGCCACCGCTGGTGCGTACCAGTAATGGGTCGGAAAACAACTCACGCAAACGTCGTAAACCATTGCTCATGGCTGGCTGGCTGATTCCCAGGCTTTCAGCAGCACGGGTGACATTTCGTTCGCGTAACAAAACATCAAGGTAGACCAGTAAATTTAGATCAATGTTCTTTAAATTCACAAAAATACTCTTATATTATTAGGGGGCCTTTATTCATATAATGAATGCGGGGTATAGAGTCAATAGATTATCTAAATCTAACGAGTATGGCTAGAATGGTTTTTTAAATATAGCAATGCAGGTTTTTAGCTATAGGCTAATTTTTCTTTGCGCTTCAATCGAGATCAGGAATAGAGAGGACAAACCATGTCAAAATATTACGACGAAGTCGCCTCACTGGAAGGCGTTTGTAAAGCTGCAGGCAGCTCCTGGGATGCCATTAACCCCGAATCCGCCGCCCGTATGCGTGCCCAGAACCGATTCAAGACCGGCTTGGAAATTGCCCAGTACACGGCCGACATCATGCGCCGTGATATGGCGGAGTACGATGCCGATTCTTCTCAATATACCCAGTCACTGGGTTGTTGGCATGGTTTCATCGGCCAGCAGAAGATGATCTCTATCAAAAAACACTTTGGCAGTACCAAGAAGAAGTATCTGTACCTGTCCGGTTGGATGGTTGCCGCGCTACGCTCTGAATTCGGTCCGCTGCCCGACCAATCCATGCATGAGAAAACCACGGTTCCAGCATTAATTGAAGAGCTCTACACGTTTCTGCGGCAGGCTGACTCGCGTGAGTTGAACCTCCTGTTCCGTGATCTGGATGCGGCCCGGGCAGCCGGTGACGCCGTCAAGGAAGCCGGGATCAAAAAACAAATCGATAATTTTGAAACACATGTTGTGCCTATCATTGCCGACATCGATGCAGGCTTTGGCAATGCAGAGGCAACTTACCTGCTGGCCAAGCAGATGATCGAAGCCGGTGCCTGCTGTCTGCAAATCGAAAACCAGGTATCCGATGAAAAGCAATGCGGCCACCAGGACGGTAAAGTCACGGTTCCGCATGCAGATTTTCTGGCCAAGATCAACGCCTGCCGCTATGCCTTCCTTGAACTGGGTATTGATAATGGCATCATCGTTGCGCGCACCGACTCCCTCGGTGCCGGCCTGACCAAGCAGATCGCAGTGACCCACGAGCCGGGTGATCTGGGTGATCAGTACAACTCATTCCTCGACTGCGAGGAAATACACCTGGAAGACATGAAAAATGGTGACATTGTCCTGAACCGCGATGGTCATCTGCTGCGTCCCAAGCGACTGGAGTCCGGCCTGTTCCAGTTCCGGGAAGGTACCGGTGAAGACCGCTGTGTGCTCGACAGTATCACGTCACTGCAAAATGGCGCTGACATGATCTGGATCGAGACAGAAAAACCCCATATCGGCCAGATCGGCGGCATGATCGACCGCGTTCGCGAGGTTATCCCCAATGCCAAGCTGGTTTACAACAACAGCCCATCCTTCAACTGGACACTGAACTTCCGTCAACAGACGTATGACGCCTGGGTTGAGGAAGGTAAAGACGTATCTGCCTATGATCGCGATAACCTGATGAGCATCGATTATGATGACAGCGAACTGGGCAGGGCCGCAGATGACCATATCCAGACCTTCCAGGCCGATGCTGCCCGTGAGGCAGGTATCTTCCATCACCTGATCACCCTGCCGACTTACCACACCGCAGCGCTCTCCACCGACACCTTGTCGAAAGAGTACTTCGGTGAGCTTGGCATGCTGGGCTACGTGCTGCATGTACAACGTGAGGAGATCCGCAATGGTATCGCCTGTGTGAAACACCAGATCATGTCGGGTTCCAATATTGGTGATGACCACAAGGAATACTTTGCCGGTGATGCTGCGCTAAAGGCTGGCGGCAAAGCCAACACGATGAACCAGTTTGGCTGATTCTTCGATTGTTTGTTGATTGAAAAGGGTGGGCTTGTGCCCACCCTTTTTTTGGGTGCGTTACTCGTAACGCACCGTTAAGAAGAAACCTCGAAATACGGTATCATTTGGGATAATCGCCTGATAGCATTGCGCGATGGAAGAATCCCACGCTTTAATTACCAACGACGCTGTTGTACTTGGATTGTTAATGGCCTTGCTGGCCTTTGTGTTCAGAACCTCGTCCAGTAGCAACCCCAGTCTCAAGAAGTTTTACGGCATCGTACCGATGTTGTTGCTGTGTTACTTCCTGCCGTCACTGCTGAACACCTTCAGTATCGTAGATGGTGAGCATTCCAAACTCTATTTTGTCGCCAGCCGGTATTTGCTTCCGGCCTGCCTGATCTTGCTGACACTAAGTGTCGATCTAAAAGAAATTGCACACCTGGGTTATAAACCAGTGGTCATGTTTCTGGCCGGGACCGTGGGTATCATCATCGGCGGGCCATTGGCGATATTATTGGTGTCCACATTCAACCCTGAGCTGGTCGGTGGCGCCGGCCCCGAGGCGGTGTGGCGTGGTATGGCGACCGTTGCAGGCAGCTGGATTGGCGGTGGAGCAAACCAGGCAGCCATGTACGAGGTATTCAGCCCCACGAACACGCTGTTTGGCATCATGATCACGGTAGACATCATAGTGGCCGAGGTATGGATGGCATTCCTGCTCATTGGCATTGGTAAAAAGGACGCCATTGACCGGTTTTTCAAAGCGGACTCCTCATCGGTCGATCATCTGCAAATGAAGATGGAAGCTTTTGGAAAGAGCATTGCAAGAAACCCGACTACAACTGATCTGATGGTGATGCTGGGTATTGCTTTTTCTGCAACCGCCGTTTCACATTTCCTGGCAGATAACATTGCTCCTTTCATCCAGATGTATGCACCGGACCTGGCACGCTTCAGCCTGACATCCAAATTCTTCTGGTTAATCGTGATTGCTACCGCCATTGGCGTCACCTTGTCATTCACCAAGGCACGTGAATATGAAGGCGCTGGCGCCTCTAAAATTGGAACGGTTTTCATCTTCGTTTTGGTCGCAACCATTGGCATGAAAATGGATATTCGCTCACTGGCTGATTACCCCG
>JAOUCZ010000093.1 GCA_029859505.1 Lysobacterales bacterium
AGTGTCAGGAACACCCGGGACATCACCCGTTTTATCGCACGTGAATCACGTTCCTATGTGCTTTCGGTATCGAGTCTGATGCATGCCGACTGGCTAAGCGATCAATTTCCGCATGCATCTCAGGTAAAGCAGGCCGCGTCAGGTTGGATGGCAGACGGTGGTTCATGTATCGCGGCACCTGATGGCCAATGGTTAATTGAGCCACAAGCCGAAACCGAAGGCTTGTTCAGTGCCGAACTGGACCTGAACATGATTCGCAGAGAGCGACAGAATTTTGACCCTGCCGGTCACTACTCCCGGCCGGATGTCACCCGGCTTAAAGTAGATCGCCGCCGCCAATCAACTGCAACCTTCAAAGACTAGCGCAACGCTGTTCTCCCGGTTGAATACAAACGGTGCGTTACAAGTAATGTACACTAAGGGCTAAGGCCAATTTCTGATCTGAGTTGTTGCAAAAACGCCTTGATATAGTCGGTTCGCTTAACTGCTTCTGCTTTACCGGCTTCGGTCTTCATGGTGTCCACCAAACCCAGCAACTTGCAGTAAAAATGATCCAGGGTGTAGCTGCGATCATCAAGATCACGGTTTTGGGCAAACGGATCAGTCGGCTCATACAGGGGTGTGCCCATACTGCCACCGGTTAAAAAACAGCGTGCGATACCAATCGCTCCGACGGCCTCCAAACGGTCGGCGTCCTGAACGATGCGGGCTTCCAGGGTTTCAGTGGGTATGTTGGCCGAGAAGCTATGTGCCTCTATGGCATGGTAAATCTGCGTCAGTAGGCCGGGCGGATAATTGACTGACTTGAGAAATCGAATGGCTTCCTCTGCTGCCAGCTTTGAAGCCTGTTTGCGCAAGGGTGAGTCCTTGGCCACCGAGACACAGTCATGTAACCAGGCCGCGGGTACGCTGACGGCCGCATTGGCGTTCTCTTTTTGTGTAAGCTGAATGGTGTTCTGTACCACGCGCTGGACATGGGTAATGTCATGTGCAGGATCAGCAGCCATGACTTCCCTGAGATAAACAAGACAAACGTCCTGTAATTGATCGAGTTCCATAGTGTGGGTATCAGTGCCTTTATTGCGGTTAAACATTCTTATAACGCGTTGATTTTTTTCCTCGCACCTTCGTTTTATAAGCCGAACGCCGGTCCGAATCCCGGTGGCCTTTTTCCGGCTTCAGGGTAAGTTGAACAGGTGACGGGCCAAGTCCTACATCTTCTCTCAACACCTGGTGGTCTTTGGCAGACAGTTCAGACCAATCGCCCATGCGCAGGCGCTTTGGAAGGAAAACGGCACCATAGCGAACGCGTTTCAAGCGACTGACTACCACATCCTGCGAAGCCCAAAGACGTCTGACCTCGCGATTACGGCCTTCCAGCAAGGTGACATGAAACCACTGGTTACCTTCTTCTCCTCCCGCTGCCTGAATGTCACTAAAATGGGCTTCGCCATCATCCAGCATCACCCCATTTCTCAGATTGTCGAGTTTTTCAGCATCTACCTCGCCAAAAATTCGACAGGCATATTCCCGGTCAACCTGGTTTGATGGATGCATCATGGCGTGGGCCAGTTCACCATCGGTGGTCATTAGCAACAGGCCGCTGGTATTGATATCCAGCCTGCCGACTGCAACCCACCGAGCCCCCTGAAGTTTCGGTAAAGTATCAAATACGGTGGGTCGGCCCTGCGGGTCCGATCGGGTGGTCACCTCACCGGTGGGTTTGTTATAAACAATGCTTTTTTGAACAGTGGCCGTGTCCACCACCTTCCACTCTTTACCTTCAAAACTGATGTGATCACCTGCATTGGTGGTCTGACCCAGAATGGCTGGTTTCTTGTTGATCAGAACCTTACCAGCCTTTATCTGTTTTTCCAGCATCCTCCTGGACCCCATACCGGCAGCAGCCAGGATCTTCTGCAGTCGTACGGGTTTCTGTTCCGGTCTGCGGTCCGATTGTTCAGTCGCTTTTTTCTGATCTTGTGGTTGGTCTTTACCCTGTTTCATTGTGGCACTGCATCTTGTTCAGCATTAACGCTTTCATCGTCTGCTGCTTCAGCGGATTCACTTTTGGGGTCATCGGTTTTTTTGTCGCTCATACCTTCCGCATCCCCGGTCTGGTCTGACACTTCGAGTTGTAATTCAGGTACAAGACTCTCCATGTCACGGATTTCGGCAAGCGTTGGTAAATCGTCCAGGTTTTGCAATGCAAAAGAGTCAAGGAAGGCATGTGTGGTACCAAACAACGCCGGTTTACCCGGAACATCCCGATGACCTACAACACGTATCCAATCCCTTTCCTGCAAAGTGCGAATGATATTGGTGCTCACCGAAACGCCCCGCACAGATTCGATTTCGCCGCGCGTGATGGGTTGCCGGTAGGCAATCAGGGCGATGGTCTCGAGCAGAGCCCGTGAATAACGCGGTGGTCGTTCTTTCCAAAGGCGGGAGACCCATTCATTGAACTCCTGCTTGACCTGCATGCGAAAACCACTGGAAACCTTGATTAACTCAACACCACGTCCGGCGCATTCGTTTCCAAGCTGTTCCAGCGCTCGACTGATCTCACCCGTGGGTGGACGTTCTTCATCGGTGAATAAAGTTGATAGTTGAGCCGGTGTCAGCGGCTGTCCGGCTGCCAGCAGGGCCGCTTCCAGTATTTTTTGTAACTGCTCGCCCTTGATCATTGAATTGATTGTCATATCTTCTTGTTCAGTCATTCGGGTGCTTTTACGTAAATTTGTCCAAAGGGTTCATTTTGTACCAGGTCAACCAGTTGTTCACGGGTTAATTCCATCAGGGCAAGGAAACTGACGACAACGCCCATCCTGCCTTCCTGGGGGTCGAACAACTGGTGAAATTCCATGTAGGGATTGCCGCGAAGTGCATTGAGGATGCGTGACATTCGTTCACGCACAGAAAGCGGTTCCACCTCGATCTGGTGACTGCTGAATAACTCAGCACGCCCCATGACATCCTTGAGTGCGGACAGGATTTCACCTAACTCTACTTTTGGCGGCACGCGAATGACAGTCTTGTCCTCAACAAATGCCTCCACCAGTGCGAAATCCCGGCCTACCCTGGGTAATTCATCAAGGTCCTCAGCCGCCTGCTTGAATCGCTCATACTCCTGCAGACGCCGTACCAGCTCTGCCCTGGGATCGCCTTCTTCGTCGTCATCAAGCGCGGGTCGGGGCAAAAGCATCCTGGACTTGATTTCTGCCAGAATCGCGGCCATCACGAGATACTCGGCGGCCAGCTCAAACTGCATGTCCTGCAGCATCTCAATGTATTCGATGTATTGCCGGGTAATCTCGGTAATGGGGATATCCAGAATATCCAGGTTCTGGCGCCGGATCAGGTATAGCAAGAGATCCAGTGGTCCTTCAAACGCTTCGAGGATTACCTCAAGTGCATCCGGTGGGATGTACAGGTCATGGGGGACTTCGGTAACCGGCATTCCCTGGACCAGAGCAAAGGGCATTTCCTCCTGGTCGCCTTCCCTGGTTTCAGAAAAGGGGGTTTGATGTTTTTCCGGTTCCATTTCAGAGGAAGTCTATCACGCCGCGTCCACGGCGCAGGATTTCCGGATGCCCGCTGGTCAGATCAATCAGGGTTGTAGGTTCAAGCGGACAGTAACCGGCATCCACAAACAGATCGATTTGCCCGTATATTTCGTCATACAGGTCTTCGGTGTCCAGGATTTTGCCTTCCGGATCGGGAAGTATCAGCGATGAACTCAACAAGGGTTCATCCAATACCTCAAGCAGGCCCTGCACAATGGGGTTATCAGGAATACGAACACCAACTGTACGCACCTTATCCAGTTGGGCATTGCGCGAAACATTATTGGTTGACGGCAGGATAAAAGTGTATGGCCCCGGTGTCAGTTGGCGGATCAGGCGGTGGTCAGAGTTTTGCAGTCTGACCAGTTTTCCTACTTCCGAAAGACTGCGGCAACAGTAACTGAAATGATGATGGCGGTCGAGACCGCGTAAACGAATCACCCGGTCGCGGGCCTTGCGGTTATTCGAGCGCCAGCCCAGTGCATAACCTGAGTCCGTCGGGTAAGCGATTAAACCGCCGCGAACCAAAACACCGACGATATGGTCGAGTTGACGCGGTTGGGCGCCAAAGGGTTTTATTTCGATTCGCTCACTCATAACCCGCCTATTTTACCTGTCTCAAGGTGATCTACTCAATGTATTCGCTAATAATGTACAAAATTTCGATAGTTGAGCTTGAGCAATTAAATCAGTCAGGTACACTTCCAATAATTACAAAGGAAATTTCTATGTGGTATGTCATTCACGCAACGGATCGTGAGAACAGTCTTGAGGCACGTAAGGCCGCCAGGCCTGCTCACCTTGAACGGGTTCAGGCGCTGATTGAACAGGGCAGGTTACTGGTCGCGGGTCCCATGCCCAATATAGACTCACCCGATCCCGGTCCGGCCGGTTTCAGCGGTTCGACTATTATTGCCGAATTCGATTCATTGGATGACGCACAACACTGGGCTGCTACAGATCCCTATGTGGAAGCCGGTGTGTATGATTATGCAGATGTCAGGCCGTTTATAAGGGCGTTACCTTGAGAGGTCGAAAATGAACACTAGACGTGTTGATCGCATCCGCGCATTGCTTGAACTGGCCTTTGAACCGGAATCGCTGGAAGTGGAAGACGATAGTCACAAACATATCGGGCATGAGGGAGCAAAGAGCGGTCTCGGTCACTTCAGCGTTTCAATAGTTAGTCCGCGATTCAACGGAATGAAAATGCTGGCTCGCCACAGGGCAGTTTATACGGCCCTGGACGATATGATGAAAACTGACATTCATGCCCTGGCAATAGAGGCCATCGCCAGCGATGAACTATAAACTGAATTACGGTAGTTCGACGCAAACGGGAGCTTGCCAGTTCTCAGCTCTGTGTTCTGCTACCACCGTTGTACCGATGCCGCCGCGTACATTGAATACCGCGCTGAGGCGCATAAACCTGGGCGAGCTTGCCTTGACGAGGTCGTCGAGAATTTCATTGGTGACGGCTTCATGAAAGGCGCCTTCGTTCCTGAAGCTCCAGACGTACAGTTTGAGGGATTTAAGTTCAACACACTGGAGGTCTGGAATGTATTCGAGTGTCAACGTGGCGAAATCCGGTTGACCGGTCTTCGGACACAGACAGGTAAACTCCGGAATATCTATTCGAATGGTATAATCCCGCGTTGGCTGGGGGTTAGGAAACAATTCCAGTTCCCTACTGGGCTGGGTCGTCATAATTTTACTCCGGAAAACAATAATTGGATGGGCACTTTACTCATCTCTGAACACAGATTCAATCTATGCGACTGACTGCAATCAAGCTTGCTGGTTTCAAATCCTTTGTAGATGCGACCACTTTTACCGCGCCTACCAACCTGACCGGCATTGTCGGACCCAACGGCTGCGGCAAATCAAATATCATCGATGCCGTCCGCTGGGTGATGGGTGAGGGTTCTGCCAAGGTATTGCGTGGCGAGTCCATGGCCGATGTTATTTTTTCCGGTTCCAGCGGCCGCAAGCCTGTGGGTATCGCCAGTGTCGAATTGATATTTGACAACACAAACGGCCGGATCGCGGGTGAGTTTGCGGCATTCAACGAGATCTCAGTCAAGCGCATGGTTGGCCGGGACGGTGTCTCTCAGTACTCCTTGAACGGCACCCGTTGCCGGCGCAAGGATGTCAGGGATCTTTTCCTCGGAACCGGAATCGGGTCTAAAAGCTACTCGATAATTGAACAGGGCATGATTTCACAGGTAGTGGATGCAGGCCCCGAGGAAGTTCGTTCCCATCTCGAAGAAGCTGCTGGAATTTCCCGTTACAAGGAACGTCGCAGGGAGACCGAGCGACGGATCAAACATACCCGGGAGAACCTCGACCGCCTGATGGATCTTCGCGATGAGATCGCCAGTCATTTGAATCGATTGAAACGGCAGGCAAATGCGGCAGAGCGTTATAAGAAACTGAAAATTGAGCATAGAGAGCTCGAATCAAATTTGTTAGCCCTGCAATGGCTGGCCCTTCAAAACGATGCAGAGATTGGCCGCTCCGGTCTGTCGGTGCAGGAAACCGCGATGCAGGAGCAACTCGCCGAACAGCGGGCTACAGAGGCCCGGATGGAATCGACCCACCAGGAACAGGCGGTTGCCGGCGAAGCACACAACGCGGTGCAGGGCGAGCTTTACGCTGTCAGCAGTGATATAGCACGACTCGAACAATCCATTCAGCACAGCCGTGAATTGCAGGATCGGCAGAAGAAGGAATACGAAGAGACATCCAGTGCCTTGCAGGACATGGAAAAGCACATGGTCATGGACCGGGCCCATGTTGAGGACCTGACCGGCAAACTGGCTGAGACAGAACCTGCGCTTGAAAAAGCGCTTTTGGAAGAGGCGGCTGCAGATAAGGAAATGCAAGCGGCCGAAGCCGATGTGGTCAGTTGGCAGGAGCACCTGGAGAAACACCACGTCAGGAATAATGATCTGAACCGAAAGACGGACAGCCAACGTGCAACGCTCGAAATGCTGGATGGCCGCATGCAAGACGCAGCGGCGCGCCTTAAGAGCCTTGCCGGTGAAACCGAAGGGACAGATACCGGTGCCCTGAGTCTTGAAATTATCGAAATTGAGAAAGAGGCCAGTGGAGTTGCAGAGCAACTGGCTGAACAGCAGCAACAGCTGGAGTTAAGCCGGAAAGCGCTTGAAAACCGGCGCCAGGTTTTACGTGATGCCACCTCGAAGCAGCACGAACTGAAGGGTGAAATTAACCGGCGTGAAGGCCGGCTTGAATCACTCAAGGCCCTGCAACAGGCTGCACGGGAAACTGGTAAAGGCACGGCATGGCTTGAAACCAATGGTCTTAAATCTGCCCCGCGCCTGGTTGAGCAGCTTGATGTTGCCAGGGGCTGGGAAGCGGCTGTAGAGACAGTATTGGGTTTCTGGCTCGATTCTGTACTGGTAGATGATCCAGCGGCCTTATCAACCCCTTTGGGTCACCTGGAATCAGGTAAAGGGCGTGATGTCGAGTTAACCCTTCTGGAAAATCGACCTTCTGTGATCAAGGCTGTTCCCGGCAGCCTGGCAGAGAAAGTAAAAGCCCCTGATGCGATCACAGCACAACTCAACGGCGTGCAGGTAGCCGGGTCTCTGGAATCTGCGTTTAAAGCAGTCGCGGACAGGCAGGATGGGTCATCTGCGGTTACTGCTGAAGGACAATGGATCGGACAGGGATGGGTTCGGGTTGCAGGCAGCCAGTCCGGGAAAGCGGGTATGTTGGCACGTAAGCAGGAAATTAAATCCCTGCAGGCTGAACTTGCTGAACTGCAACAACAGTGGTCGGCCATGAATGAGTCAAACCAGGTTGAGCGCGATGCCCTGCCGGCCCAGGAAAAAGCCGTTGCTGAATCACAGCAACAAGTCAATAAACTACACAGGGATGGTTCGGATCTGGCCAGTCGTTTGAATGCCGGTCGCTCCAGGATCCAGGATCTCAGTGGTCGCCAAAAACAGATTGCTGAAGAATCCGCCGCGCTGCAAAAGCGGCAAAGTGATGACCAGGAACAGATAAAGACATTGAGGGTCAGCCTGGCCTCGGTACTGGATGAAATGGCCGATACCGAAAAGGAACGTTCGGCGCTGGATGCACAGCGCAGCTCTTTACTCGACCGCAGGGAGCAGACACGTACACGGGCACGGGAAACCCGTAATCAGCGTCACGAACTGGCTTTGAAAACCGGTTCACACCGTGCGAGTCTTGATTCTCTGCGTAACTCCCTGGAGCGCATGGACACACAGTTTAGCCAGTTACAACAACGCTACATCGAGTTGAGTGAGCAAATTGCTTTAAACGAAGACCCTGAGGAAAAACACCGCAGTACCATGGACGGCTTGTTGCAGTCCAGGGTGGATGTGGAGCAGCGCCTTGCAGCGGCCAGGGCAAAAATGCAGCAACTCGAAGAGGATTACCGTCAGCAGGATGCGGCCAGGCAAACCTGTGTCAGGCAGGTCGAGGAAATACGCGGTTCATTGGAGAAAGCACGGCTGCAGCAGCAGGAACTGGAGCTCAATGCCCGTAATATTCAGAGGCAGGTTGAGCATCTCGGCCACGAGGTAACAGAACTGGCAGAAGCGCTTCCCGAGGAAGCTGATCCACAGGTCTGGCAAGCTGACCTGGAGCGTCTGGTTGAACGTATCACCCGCTTGGAGCCGGTGAACCTGGCTGCTATTTCCGAGTACGAAGAAGAACTAAAACGCAAAGAATACATGGATGCGCAGCACGATGACCTGAACAGTGCACTGGAGACACTTGAGAATGCGATCAAGAAAATTGATCGCAAGACCCGTACGCGATTCAAGGATACCTTTGAAAGTGTCAACAAGGGAATTCAGGAACTGTTTCCAAAATTGTTCGGCGGCGGTCATGCCTATCTCGAGTTAACCGGTGATGATCTGCTAACCACGGGCGTGTCCATTATGGCACGGCCGCCCGGAAAAAGAATCAGCAGCATTAACCTGATGTCCGGTGGTGAGAAAGCATTGACGGCTGTGGCATTCGTATTTGCGATATTCCGTTTGAACCCTGCACCGTTCTGTCTTTTGGATGAGGTGGATGCGCCGCTGGATGATGCCAATGTCGCGCGGTTCGTTGCCATGGTCAGAGAAATGTCGGAAACCGTGCAATTTATCGTGGTGACCCATAATAAAATCACCATGGAAATGGCGTATCAGCTTAGCGGTGTGACCATGCGTGAGCCAGGCGTGTCCCGGTTGGTACAGGTCGATATCGACGAAGCCGCAAAGTTCGCGGGAGTTTAGTGTAGTGCAGCGAGGGACAGCAGGTTTTCAAGTTCGACTGAAAGTGCCACTAATTACGATACACTACACCGGTATGTTTCAAGGGTGATATTGATATGGATATTTCAACTTTCAGATGGGTTTTGGTCATTGCGGGTGTTGCGATTGTTGCTGGAATTTTCCTGTTTGGAAATCCGGATAGAAAACGCAAACCACGCGCATCACGCAAGCGTGTTCACGCGCAGAGGGTGAGACAGGAACCGGCGCTCGATTCCGATCAGATTGAGCCGGAAGAGGGCGATGACAGTGGCGATACCAGGCAGGCCGAGCTAGACATTGGTCTGTCCTCTGAGGACCGTCTTGATGCCGGTATGTCCAGTGACAGCCGGATTGAGCCCAGGCTGGACAACAAGCCCAGGAAACCTGCTCCACCACCGCCCGACAAGATCGTCACATTATTTTTGCAGGCCCGCGACAACCACATCATCACCGGGATTGAACTGCTGGATACGTCGTTGAAATCAGGCCTGGTTTTTGGCGACCACGATATTTTTCACCGTATCCACGAGGAGGATGTGGAACCGGTGTTCAGCATGGCCAACCTGACCAAGCCGGGTTCCTTTGATAAAAACGCATGGAATACCATGGAAATCCAGGGGGTGACCATGTTCATGACGTTGCCAGGGCCGAGAAATGCATTGGATGCCTGGGACTCCATGCTTGCAACAAGCCGCCGGCTGGCAGAGTTGTTACACGCAGATTTGCTCGATGATCAACACGAGGTATTCACGCGTCAGCGCTCCTTGGAGATCAAGGAAGAGTTACGCGAATATGAGCGGCAGAAAAACCCGGAATCATGAAGCAGGCCAAGGCACAAATACGTGCTGATGAACTACGGCGTTTGATCGAGCATCACAATTACAGCTATTACGTGCTGGACGATCCTGAAGTACCCGATGCCGAATACGACCGCCTGATGCGGGAACTTGAAGGCATTGAATCTGAACACCCCGAATTGGTTTCACCCGCTTCGCCAACGCAACGCGTCAGCGGTACACCACAGGAAGGCTTTGAAACCGTTCGGCACCGGGTGCCGATGTTGTCACTTGGCAACGCGTTTTCTGATGAGGAAGTTGCCGATTTCGAACGTCGCATCGAACAGGGGCTTGAGCGTCAAAACATCATATTTGCAGCTGAGCCCAAACTGGACGGCGTAGCCATTTCACTGACGTACCATGATGGACTACTGACAAGGGCAGCCACACGAGGTGATGGTGAGCAGGGTGAGGATGTCACTTCCAATGTCCGTACCATTCGTGCAGTACCTCTTGAACTTCGTGGTGACGATTGGCCATCCCTGTTGGAAGTGCGCGGGGAGATTTATATGCCGCGTGCAGGTTTCGATGCTTTTAACCGCAAGGCGCTTGAGCGGGATGAGAAGCCCCTGGTCAATCCGCGCAATGGAGCTGCCGGCAGTTTAAGACAACTCGATCCGCAATTGACCGCCAAACGCCCACTCGCTTTTTTTGCCTACAGCACGGCGACCCGCGATGGGCTACCTGATACACAGTTTGATTCATTGCATCGTTTGCGCGACTGGGGATTTCCCGTCAACCCCGAGATCCGGCGTGTTGAGGGTGTAAGTGGATGTCTGGAATACCACCGGCGAATATCAGCTTTACGGCCCACGCTGGGGTATGACATTGACGGGGTGGTTTACAAGGTTGACCGTTTCGATCAGCAGGCTATTCTTGGTTTCATCAGCAAGGCGCCACGCTGGGCGCTGGCACACAAGTTTCCGGCAGAAGAGGAAATGACACGTTTGCTGGATATCGATATCCAGGTGGGCAGAACGGGTGCACTGACACCGGTTGCCAGGCTGGAACCGGTTTTTGTCGGTGGTGTAACAGTAACCAATGCGACACTACACAATGAAGATGAAATCCGGCGTAAGGATATTCGCGTAGGTGATTGGGTCGTAGTACGCAGGGCGGGGGATGTTATTCCCGAGGTGGCGCGTGTCATTCATCAACGACGTGAAACCGAACTGCCGGAGTTTCAGATGCCTGAAACCTGTCCGGAATGCGGTTCAGCGGTTGAACGGGTAGAAGGTGAGGCGGTTGCCCGTTGCACTGGTGCCCTGATTTGTCCGGCCCAGATAAAGCATGGTATCCGGCATTTCGCCACCCGCAAAGCCATGGATATTGAAGGTCTTGGTGACAAGCTTGTCGATCAACTGGTTGAGCTGGGACTGGTTAACACGGTGGCCGATCTTTATCGCCTCGAGCATGAACAGCTTTCTTCGATGGAACGTATGGGCGGAAAGTCGGCCGAAAACCTGCTTAAAGCCCTTGAAGCAAGCAAGAAGCCGGGTCTGGACCGCCTGCTGTATGCGCTTGGTATTCGGGAAGTGGGTGAGGTAACGGCACATTCCCTCGCGGCTCATTTCAAATCGATGCAGGCTTTGCAAGAAGCTTCCGAGGAGACCCTGATTGAAGTCAGTGATGTGGGGCCGATCGTTGCGAGTCACGTGGCGGCTTTTTTTCAGCAGGAAAAAAATTTAAGGGTTATCCAGGCCCTGAGCGATGCGGGGGTGGAATGGCAGCCACTCGAAGAAAATGTTGGTGAACAGCCCCTGGCCGGTGAAACCTGGGTGCTGACGGGTGCCTTATCCATGCCCAGGATTCAGGCTAAAAACCTGCTTGAGGCGCTGGGTGCAAAGGTCACCGGGAGTGTTTCCGCCAAAACGAGTACCTTGCTTGCTGGTGAAGCGGCGGGATCCAAACTCACAAAGGCACAGAAACTGGGCGTAAAGGTCATCTCGGAATCAGATTTCGTTGAATACCTCGAAACCCAGGGTGTTGAAATCTCTTAATTTCAGGCCATGGTTTTTACTTAAACGGCCGTACCAGGCACGCAGTTTGTATGTCAGGGTTGTTGTGTTACTTCATTGGTAAATTCAATTCGAAAAACTGGTGCCGGTTGTTTTTCTGTTGTTACAAAAATTGCCTTACCATCAGCAGAATAGCTGATTGCCTCATTTTGAGCCGCAGGAGGACCCACAACCTCTTCCGGTTTTCTTTGCAGTGCGGTTAACCAGTCCTCGTTGGCTTCGCGTCGAAAACGGTACAGACTGCGGTAGGTGATAATTACGGCCTCGGAACCATCGGGCGATATATCAAAACCGGTGGGTTGTGAGATAAAGTCAGTTCTTCCGTGCCAGTGCATGCGGTCTCGTGAGGTTGGAGGACGCAGCTTTGCGATCGTACCAAGAAACTTGAGTTCCGCA
>JAOUCZ010000337.1 GCA_029859505.1 Lysobacterales bacterium
GCCGAGCCCAGTGCGACCCTGGCAAGGATTCGCTCTATATCGCCCACCGAGCGGAAAAGCTGGCGCAAGGTCTCATACAGGCGTGTTTCCAGCAGAACCCCAACGCTGTTATGACGCAATTGCAGACGTTTCAAATCACGAATGGGTTCTGTAATCCAGCGCCGTAACAGGCGCCCACCCATCGGCGTAATAGTCGAATCCATGATGCCGGCAAGGGTATGCTCGCTGCGGCCTTCAGGGTGGTGTAATAATTCAAGGTTGCGACGTGTGGCTGCATCCAGGTGCAAATGGTTGTGTGGGTTTTCCATCTGGATTGAGCGCAGGTGGGGCAGGGCGGTTCGCTGTGTTTCCTTTGCGTACTGAAGCAGCGCACCGGCAACAGCGATGGCGGCCGGTTCTTCTTCAATGCCAAAGCCGGCCAGGTCGCGTGTGCCAAACTGTTCGGTTAACAGGTGATACGCTGATTCCCGGTCAAAGTGCCAGGGCGCACGTTTTCTGAGGCCACGTTGCCCGGATAGCGATTCGGCCCATTCAGCGTCTTCGGGAACCAACAACTCCATCGGCAGCAGTCGTTCCAACTGGGTTTCCAGTTCATCCATGGTGGGTAACAAGCGGACCAGGAAACGGCCGGAAGAGAGATCCATCCATGATAATGCCCAGGACTTTTTAACCTTTGTTGCTGCTGCCAACAGGTTATCCTGACGACCGCTTAACAGGGCTTCATCGGTCACCGTTCCGGGTGTAACGATACGTACGACCTTACGTTCAACAATGCCCTTGCCTGCAGTGGGTTCACTCACCTGCTCACAAATGGCAGCCGATTCGCCTTTTCGTATTAACTTGACCAGGTAGCCATCCAGTGCGTGGTAGGGAATACCGGCCATGGGGATGGCTTCACCCGCTGACTTGCCGCGACTGGTCAATGTGATATCCAGTAACTTGGCGGCACGCCGGGCGTCGTCGTAAAACACCTCGTAAAAGTCACCCATCCTGAATAGCAGGATAATATCCGGATGTTCCGCCTTGATACGCAGATATTGCTGCATCAGCGGTGTGTGGGAAGTTTGCTTTGAAACGGCTGGAGATGACATCACGGAAAGTGTAACGCAGGACGATGAGGGTGACTATGTTGACTTCGAAAAGAACTCACTCACCTGGTCTTACTGCAGCGGTAAGACCGCTGGAAATCATCAACATTAACAGGGCCACCAGGAGGTAGGTTTGTTATAGGTGTATCAATGGTCAATTGATGTACTCCTTGCGCAGAAATCTGGGAATAATTTTTTTCTTCGCCTATACTACTTTAAGTGAGTCTCATTACGATTTCGCGTCAGCAGCAGCTTTTTTGGCCCCGTTGGCTGGGCGCGCCTAAAGTTTGTGTCGCGGTAGAAACTGAAACTCTTTCACTTTGCAAGGTCTGAATCTTGCAAATTTTGCTGACAATTGGTTAACGGAGATTTATTGATGAGCTTGATGGGAGATGTGTTTGATAGGGAATTTGCCCGTTTACAAAAAAATGATGGGGAATTCAAACGCCTCGACAAAAAATTGAAAGAGCAATTTATAAGGGCGGGGCGACAGGGCCGCCTGTCGAAAAAGAAGTTTGAGCCGGCAACCAAGAATATAGGCTGCTTCGATGCAAAATTTGAACCCCAGAGGAACCTTATAACAATAACAGTGAGCCTGTCTTATTCATTCGAGCGGGACACTCAAGGTCAGGGGCCGACAGCGGTGTCCTGGACCAGTGAAGACATATCAACTTTCAAAACCAAAGCAAAACAAGTTATCGAAGAGTTCTGGAGTGATCGTTTTACGCTTACCTGTTCCAGGCCTGATTGGCTCGATATATATGCACAGGTGAAAATTAATCTGGTCGAGCCAAAGACGGGTAAGGGTGTCTATCATGCGGTTGTGAAAAAATACCCCGATACCAAGTGGTCCAGTGGAGCGGCCATCAACCGGGAAACAAGAGAGGCCAAGTTCGGCAACTTTGATGTCGAGCCCAACGTAAGTGACAGTCGTGACAAGGCAGGGTTTGCCTTCAAAAAGGAACAACTGTCGCTCGCGGTGGCCAGGAACCCATACATTGCCTTTGATAAAGGAACCGCCAAAATCTCCAGTGCAGGAAATTTCGCACTACTTCCCGTTTGCCAGGAACTGCGAAAAGTTTTTGGTCCTGGCCGTCCAGATAATTTGCGAATTTATGTTTACGGCAAGACGGGCTCGAACGAGGGTCGGCATATGCCGCAACTCGGGAAGCGGCGTGCAAAAGCGGTTAAGGATTACCTGCAGTCCAAATTTCCAACCCAGGACAACTTTGTCGAGGTTGTAGATTCTTTTGCAAAAGAACCATGGATAGAGGCACCCATGAAAGCTGCGTTGCAAAAAGCCGGTATAAGTCCCCAAGATCAGGCAAGTCGAAATTTCTCAGGTGTCGTGATGGCGGCAGGTGCGGCCAAAGGGCGTGAGGGCACGGATATGGAGACTCAGAACCGTAACTACATAGTTATAGTCCATGAATTTGGCCATATGTTGGGGCTGCCCGATGAGTATCAGGGTGTGAATTGCCTGGCTATGAAAGAATTGGTTGACCTGCGTACATGTATTCCTGAATCAACTAAAAAAATGCAGAATCTGGCCTCCCAATCGGATGAGGCCCGCACCCAGCAGGCCCAGGGTTTCGCGAAACTCCTGAGGGATACTGGCTTACCATCTCCCATGTTTAGCGATAATAATCCGGCTTCTATGCCTAATAGCATCATGTACGGTGGTGGCAGCGAGATTTATCCGGCTCACTATTTGACGATTTGGCAGGCAATGACCGAAATGTGTTTGCCTTATCTTCTGCCGCATGAATGGAAGATTGTTCCCAATGCGACTGGATCCGCGAATCGCAGTGATCTTAGTGGATTTGTGACTTAGCAAACTGCCCGGAGCATTTGGTACCTGCTATTGAAAAATTAGTACTGGTAGCCCTCGAATTTGGAGAACTGAGTAATGGCATTTTTAATGGCGACTTTCATGCAGGAAGTTAATCAGGTCAACGACCATTTTACCGAAAGTCGGAGTAACTTGAAAAAGCTCCTCGTGGCCTTGCGCGAAGCACCTGTCAAGACCGGTAAAATAGCCGAAGAAGTAGCGCTACTGCGTTCAAAACACAACAAGAAATACCTGAAGTATATCAATGCGATAGATTACCTGATGCGGAATCCACCCGGCAATCTTCCTGCGGCTGCTTTTCCAACGGGTGCTGTGCCGTACAAGTTCAAGTGCAAGTGTACGTCTTACGTACCCAAGCCACAGACTCAATATCGCGGTTATCCAGTTATTAACTACCCGCTTGGCGGTCGGCCCATATTCGGGCCGGGAATGGCACAGAATATTCTTCAAGCCCATTCCCGCCACGAGTTTCATTTTACATGTACCTGGTCCAGCACCAGCGGTAGCCTCAACGACCTTGCGAATGTCAGGACAAGGGAAAAGGTTTATTT
>JAOUCZ010000338.1 GCA_029859505.1 Lysobacterales bacterium
GGTCAATCTAAAGGCCTTTACCTACGTCGGCGACGGTGCCTGGGATTTGCAGGCCAGCCGCGAACTGGGATGGAACTTTGTTGGCATCGCAGATGGAGCCCGGGCGGAGCAGCTCAAATTGTCAGGCGCGGATCTGATAATAAAAAATTTCTGTAAAATTTGATTTTATTAAATGCAAATAAGCACTTACAGTGTAGAATATAGCCATCAAAACAATAAGAAAATAAATCTCCCAATGAGCAAATACCGCAAACCCACACAGATCATGTACGCCTTCATGGTTATGCTGACCATTTTACTGATCGCCCCCGTGCTGGCAGGTGGCGGTGACCCGGATGCAGCAAGGAAAGCATGGCCGATGATTCAAAGCGGGGCATTGCTGGTCGACGTGCGTTCGGAAAAAGAGTTTTCAGAAGGCCACCTCGATGGTGCCATCCACATTGAGTGGGATAAAACCGATGAACTGATCGCTGCCATCGGCACCGACAAACAGCGCCAGGTGGTCTTTTACTGCCGCAGCGGCAACCGGGTCGGCAAATCCATTAAGGTTTTGGAAGCGAGGGGTTATACCAATATATTCAATGCAACCGGTCTCGAGGCTTTGCTCGCAACCAGGCCCGCAAACTAAACATTCCGCGTTTTATTTTTTTGTAGCTCTTTGAGGCTTTTTTTGCTCTGAAAAATGACTTCTAACATATGATTCCGGGTGTGATTTTCAGTATGATGATTTTAACCTCGGGAAATCGTATGAAAAATCTTCTCGCTATTGTTTCTTTGTTTATATTCTGCGGCTTGGCAAATGCTGCGAACAATAACCCTTCAACGCACTGGGATCGCAGCAGCGCAATGGCTGCCGTACGGTCTGTGAATATCGATATTGCCGTTAGTGAAATTGGTAATGTTTCGTCACTGGCTGACGGTAAAACTACTGTAACCCGACTAAGACAACTGGAAACGCGCAGTGACTGGCCTTTACCAGCCAGGGAGGCCGCGGTCCTTCAGTTCACCCGTTCACTGGCCGAGTTGCCACGTGCTGCTGTTGCTGATGAAGTGATGCAGCATTTAATCCATTACAAGGCTCAAACCCTCGTACCCCACGAAGACCATGCCAACGCATTGGTTCCACTCTTCAATATACGAGGTGCAGCTACCGGTGTTGAGAACGGCTGGCAACGGGAAGAATTTACGATCGAGGCGATCGAGGTGCTTGAAACCAACCCCACTGACCTGGTTTCAGCTTATATCGACGCTGCAGGTCACACCCAGCGATCCGGATATCTTGATGCCCTCAGGCAAGCCAGTATGTACGAGGTCGAAGCGGTACAAAACGCTGTGCTCGAGCAACTGGTTCAGTCACCCGAACTGACTCCCATGATCGGCCTGACAGCCGAAATCACGACTGACACTTTTGCCGTTCAGGAACTGCTGATCAACGGACGTGGCGCCGGATTGTCAGCGACACTAAAACAGCTTGGCCGACGGCTTCCAGTTTCGGAAACCGCCACGCTGCTCGAGTTTGCAATACTCGAGGCCCCTGCCGGCAACGCTTCGCTGGCTATCGCGGCATGGTGGCCAGGACTGAGACATGATGGCGTCTTACGCGATCTGTTGATGGATAAACTGGCAGACCCGGCGTTAGGTGCTACCGCTGCCCTGGCGCTGGCACAAAACCCTGACATCCTGACAATCAAGATATTGCAGGATACTGCCAATGGCGACTCTGTAGCAGCCCGACGTGCACAAATGGCGCTGGATATAAACCGTGACAGGCTGATCGGGGAGAATCAACGATGAAACATTTTCTCGCCTTGTCTATCACCGCCCTCCTGTTCGTCAGCAACCCGCTTAACGCCCAGGTGTTAACGAATGGGGGGAAAGCAAATCGATTTTCGATGATGACAAAATAGCATTGGGTTACCCGGTACCCATACCCGTTGATACACCCCTGCCGTTTGATGGCTTCAGAACCTACGCCGGTCTGCATATGCGCCACCAGGACCTGATGGCCGCCACGCCATGGGTGCATCAGGAAACCGTAGGTCAAACGCACTACGGACGTGCCATCTATGCCTACCGCCTGGGCGATGACGACCTGCTAACGGTAGAAGGGTTGCCGGAACCCGCCATGCTGACCAACGGCGGCATCCACGCACGTGAATGGCAGTCACCGGAAACCGTGACTGGCATCATGGAGTTACTGGCCCTGCATGAAGAGGACCACCATCTTTATGACTATCTGCGGGATAACGTCAATATGATTGTCATCCCCTCGTTGAACATCGACGGTTTCATGCAAACCCAGAAATTTCCAACGGAAAACTACCTTGGAGTGGATCCCAGCTATCCGGAGTCGTCACCACGTGACGGCCGCATGCGCCGGAAAAACATGCTCGATGTTGATGAGCATCTCTATACCCTTGGAGATCTCATGCGGGGTGTTGATCTCAACCGCAACAACGACCCGTTCTGGAATACCAATCCCGAGAGGTCTTCATCCAATGTTCTGTCGCTGGTCTATCACGGCATTGCGCCTGCTTCAGAACCTGAGACCCAGGCGCTGGATGCAGCGGCACAATTGGGCCCGAGTGACCGCTTGCGCATTTATACCGATGTGCATTCTTTTTCGCAGGTTCATTTCTGGGGACGCAATCGCAACACACGTCTTACCGCCCAGACCGAGGAGGTTCTCGGGACCTTTAGCAACCACCACAATGCATTCGATGCCAGCAAGTGGTACGCCTATGCCGACCGTAACTCTGTCGCCCAGAATTCGGGTATAGGAACAACCGAAGAGTACTTCCTGCATACCTACCAGGTACCGTCATGGACCCTGGAAATCGAGCCAAGTGGCGGCCAGGATTTTCATTCGCCGCTACCGGGTGGCGGGGCCGATTATGGCGGTACGGGTGAAAACGGTCATGACGGATTTATCCTGCCGGAATCGGAAATTACCAGGGTGCGGGAAGAATTGGCCCAGACATTTGCCGCGGTCTATTACCGCCAGGCAGGACCACCGGCAATCAACACCTTACGCATGTTGGATTCAGAAACCGACGCAGTGGTATTTGAAGCCCAGTGGGATACCGTAAACAACCAGACCCGTTCGCTTTACAGCAAGCAGTTACGGCCCTTAAAACTTGATCACAGCTACCATGTATGGATGTCATTCAACAAGCCGATGCGCTGGCGGGTGGACGGTGAGGTGGTACCTTTCCCGGGTCAGCCTGCCAACACCCTTGACCTTGAAGCCGACCTGCTCGTCGGCGAATCATCCCTGACCACGATTCTGGAAGCCGGTGACTGGCTTAACCAGCCCGGCGAAGCACCGGACGGTTTTATGAACTACCGGGACGATGCTTTGAAGCTGACTTTCAGGTTCGCCAGTGACGAACTGAATCTTGGCCTGGTAAACGGTGTAACCGATGTCACCATGATGCTCGAGACATCCGATATGACAGGCATGGCCACCGACGCCAACCCGGCAA
>JAOUCZ010000094.1 GCA_029859505.1 Lysobacterales bacterium
TAATGAGTAGCGGCTGCGAGACCCTGTTCTTCACGTATCACCCCTGTCAAAGAAATTAACAGGCTGATTCCATCATAGTCTCCAGCCCATTTCTGCATGCTTGCGAGCGCCCGGGGGAATTCGTCAATTTTTTGCGCACATGACAGATAGGATTCCAGAATCTCATGGATGTATTCCAAGTCCATTTCTGCAATTTCTTCATAAACGTCCAGCGCCTCGCTGAACATTTCCTGCTGTTGGGCAATTCGAGCCAGTGTCAGCCTCGCACGAATACTTTCCGGGTAATGCCGCCTGGCCTGCCGCAAATGCTTTCTTGCGGCCGCCGGCTTATTTTCAGCCAGGTCAGTTTCCGCCATTTCACAACAAAAATGTGCCATGACAAGACCCATTTTCTCTTCTGTTACAACTTCTAGTTGCTGCGCCTGCTGAAGTGCCTTCTCCCAGTCCTTTTCCTGTTGGTATATATCGAGAAGATGCCGTAACGCGGAAGGTGCGTGAGATTCACGCTCAATTAGCTCTGTGAATAAATTTTCTGCACGATCAAACAACCCGGCACGCATATAGTCTTCACCTAGCTCCAGCAAAGCGCGTGTTTTCTGACGTTCATCCAGACCCGGTTTCGAAATGATGTTCTGGTGAATTCTTATTGCCCGCTCAACCTCACCCCGACGCCTGAACAGGCTTCCCAATGCAAGATGGGTTTCAACCGTATCGGCGGTTACTTCAGCCATTTCGATAAAAACAGCAATAGCCTTATCAGGTTGTTCATCCAACAGGTAGTTCAGACCCTGAAAATACCGGTTGCTGAAATTAAGGTTTCGTTTCCGCTCCCCGCGACGGGTTGTTTTCTTTGCGAGAATCCAACCACCCCAGGCGGCTGCCGGAATCAACGCCAGCAACAGGGTTTCAATCATCAGGCAGACTTAGGTCGGTGTTATCTTGTTTGATTAAGGCGGCATGTGCTTTACGCAGCTTTAGACGCAATGGCAGCACACGTGCGATATAAATCACACTCAAGCCAGACATGATGCCCAGCGAGAAGCCGAGAAGGATCGCCAGGCCAAGTGGAAGTTCAAACTGGATCCAGAGCAGGTCCAGTTGAACAGGACTGGAGTTCAGGGTGCCCACCAGTAGCCCAACCACGATGGCTATTATGGCAATCAGGATAAATCCCAATTTTTTCATGGCACAAACCCTTTAAGGTGATCAGTTGCCTGTGTTTACCCGGTCACGCAGTGATTTGCCCGGTTTGAAATGCGGCACATGCTTACCCGGTAATGCAACGGCATCACCCGTTTTAGGATTACGACCCATTCTGGGAGCGCGATGATGCAGAGAAAAACTTCCGAAACCCCTGATCTCGATACGCTCACCGATGGACAGCGAACTACTCATTTGCTCAAGAATGGATTTAACACCCAATTCAACATCCAGGTGTGCCAGGTGTTGTTGTACATTTGCAAGACGGTCAATTAATTCTGATTTAGTCATTGTTTTTTATGTTCCTGATTTGAGTTTCTAGACTTGGCCAAAAAACGGGCGGTTCAAATAAACCGCCCGTTTCCCGAATCAACTATCCTGATCGAGCTGCGCCTTGAGCAATTCACCCAGTGACGTTGTGCCGCTGGCAGCATTTTGAGAACGATAATCCTCAAGTGCTTCGGCAAGCTCTTCATCTTCAAGAGCCCTGATTGACAAGGACAGCGAACGGCTCTTACGGTCGAGACTGATAAACTTAGCCTCAACTTCATCACCAACGCTAAATTCCTTGCTGGCATCTTCAACACGCTCTTTCTTGATGTCAGAAGCACGAAGATAACCTTCAACCCCATCCGCCAACTCGATTACCGCTCCACGGGCATCCACTTCCTTGACCTTTCCTTTCACCTGGCTTCCACGCGGGTTTTCCGCCATGAAGGTCGCAAATGGATCCTGGTCAAGTTGTTTGAGACCAAGAGAGATACGCTCACGCTCAGGGTCAACAGCCAGAACAACAGCTTCAACTTCCTCACCCTTGGTGAAGTTACGAACAGACTCATCACCCGGTGTGAGCCAAGAAATGTCAGACAGGTGAACCAGTCCGTCAATACCACCGTCAAGGCCAATAAATATTCCAAAATCGGTAATGGACTTGATCGCTCCGGAAACCCGGTCACCCTTGTTGTGGGTAGCCGCAAACGTTTCCCACGGATTAGACTGACACTGCTTCATGCCCAGTGAAATACGACGGCGCTCTTCGTCGATCTCAAGCACCATGACTTCAGTTTCATCACCGGTTTGAACAACCTTGGCCGGGTTGATGTTCTTGTTGGTCCAGTCCATTTCGGAAACGTGAACCAAACCTTCAACACCATCTTCAATTTCAACGAAACAACCGTAATCGGTAATGTTGGAAACATGTCCGAACAAGCGTGAGCCAACCGGGTAACGGCGAGCCAGATCGCTCCATGGATCATCACCCAACTGTTTGAGACCAAGTGATACACGGTTACGTTCACGGTCAAAGCGCAGTACACGTACTTTAAGCTCATCACCTACATTGACGACTTCGGAAGGGTGACGTACACGCTTCCAGGCCATGTCAGTGATATGCAACAGACCATCAATACCACCGAGATCGATAAAGGCACCATAGTCAGTGAGGTTCTTGACCACACCAGTGACGATAGCCCCTTCTTCAAGACCTTCCAGCAACTGCTCGCGCTCTGCACTGAACTCAAGTTCCACAACAGCACGACGGGATACCACAACGTTATTGCGCTTACGATCCAGCTTGATGATTTTAAAATCCAGGTCCTTACCTTCGAGATAGGCCGGATCACGGACCGGACGCACATCCACCAGTGAACCCGGCAGGAAGGCGCGAATATCGTTGATATCAACCGTGAAGCCGCCTTTGACTTTTCCGCTGATTTTGCCCTGGATGGTTTCTTCGCCTGTGAATGCATTCTCAAGCTTGTCCCAAACCATGGCACGTTTGGCTTTTTCCCGGGATAAGCGGGTTTCACCGTAACCGTCTTCGATAGCTTCCAGAGCAACTTCTACGCTATCTCCAACTGCTACTTCCAGTTCACCGTCCAAAGAACGGAACTGGTAAATGGGCACAATACCCTCTGATTTTAATCCGGCATTGACGACAACTACGTCGTCTCTGATTTCAACTACCGTACCGGTAATGATAGCTCCTGGCGTCAGGCTTTGTGACGCGAGGCTTTGTTCAAATAATTCAGCGAAACTTTCAGTCATTGGTTTAATCTCAACAAACATTCTGTGCTTAGACAGGATGTCCACCTGGTTATTGGGCACCTAATTGTGCCGGTTAAAAAAACCACCACCCACCATGGGCGAAGGCATATTTCTCTTTTACAAACAGAAGCTTGAGATACAGAACTAAATCAAAGAAACGATTTTATTGAACACTTCATCAATGCTCAACCCGGTCGAATCAATGATCACTGCATCTTCAGCTGGTCTAAGCGGTGCGACGCTGCGCGATTGATCGCGTAAATCGCGGGCTTGGATCTCTCTGAAAAGGCGCGCAAGATTAACACTTTCTCCTTTTTCTTTCAACTGCTTATACCGTCGTTCAGCACGAATTTGTGCACTGGCAGTAAGAAAAATTTTGAGTTTTGCATCCGGAAATATCACGGTTCCCATGTCACGGCCATCTGCAACCAGCCCCGGAGGCTGGCGAAAGCGTCTTTGTCGTTCGGTCAGCGCAGACCTGACAACGGCTATAACGGCGATTTTGGAGGCCAAAACGCCGGTTTCCTCAAAACGTAAACTATCGCTGACATTCTCCCCGTCAAGCCAGGAAATCACGTCGCTTCCACTTGTGTCAAAGCGAATATCAAGATTAGCCGCCACCTCGCCCAGTGAGTTTTCGTCTTCCAGTGGCACCTGATTTTTCATTACAGCCAACGCAGTCAGGCGGTAAAGCGCACCACTATCCAGAAAATGCCAGCCAAGGTGATTGGCCAGACGGGTTGTGATGGTGCCCTTGCCAGAACCGCCCGGACCATCAACGGTAATGACGGGTACGTCCGAAACGGCGCTATCTGACGCGCTCACGATCTGCTTTCCATTTGCATATTTGCACCAAGAAGCGTCATGTCCTGAACAAACCCTGGATAAGAAGTTGCAATGAACTCCGCGTCTTCAATCTTAACCCTGCCGGAGGCTACCAGCCCTAGCACTGCAAAAGACATGGCACAACGGTGGTCACCGGCGCTTTCAACATGGCTACCGGAAACCTTTCCACCTTTGATATCAATTCCATCCGGGTATTCCTGCAGTTCTACACCCATCTTTTTCAAACCGCTCGCCATAACCGCGATACGATCACTCTCCTTTACCCTGAGCTCAGCGGCTCCCCTGATTCGCGTAACACCCGGGGTTGTCGCAGCCAGTGCCATCAACATGGGCAATTCGTCAATCATGTCGGGGATGAGCGCTTCAGGGACATCAATGGCCTTTAAGCGGTCATTGAACACAAGCCGGATATCACCAACTGGCTCTGTGCTTTGGGCGGATTGATTACTGATGCTGATATCAGCTCCCATTGCTTCCAGACAACGCAGAAAACCTGTACGGGTCGGGTTAAGCCCTACTTGTCGAAGCGAAACGTCTGAGCCCGGAGTCATTGCGGCGGCGGCCAATGCAAATACGGCAGATGAAATATCGGCTGGTACCGCGAAGCGGCATGCTTTTAGTTTGGAACCCCCTTCCACACTGCATGATGAAGGCAGCTTGACACCAAATATTGGTAACATGCGTTCGGTATGGTCCCGGCTCAGGCGGGGTTCCCGGACACTGGTTGTACCGGAGGCGAATAATCCAGCAAGCAATACACAGGATTTAATCTGTGCACTTGCTACCGGGGATACATATTCAATAGCTTTCAACCCGCTACAGGCGCGAATTGACAGAGGTGCAGTGCCCGCTTGTGTCGGGTTGATATCTGCGCCCATCATGGTGAGGGGCACAACAATGCGTTTCATTGGCCTGCTATTAAGGGAGTCATCACCACTCAATGTACTGTCGAAACCCTGACCGCTCAATACACCCGCCAACAAGCGCATGGCAGTGCCGGAATTTCCCATATCCAGGAGTCCATCGGGCGGCGGGCTAAAAGAACCACCGGTTCCGGTGACAAAAATATTTCCCCGATCCCGGTCGACAACGGCACCCAACTGCTCGCAGGCCTTCATCGTGGCGAGTGTGTCCTCACTCTCAAGCAGACCACTTATCTCGGACTGCCCGCTTGCAAGACTCGAAAATATCAGCGCCCTGTGACTGATGGACTTATCACCCGGCGGAGTAATCTCCCCCTTTAAACCAGTATCTGCCGGCTCAACCGTGAGGATCATGAGGAGGCCTCTTTGCATCGAAAATTTTCAGGAACAATCGTATCGAACCTGTTTGCGGCATCAATCATCAGCTTCAGTATTTGCAGTAAGCCGGTTGCTCACCGCTTTTGGATAAGACCCCAGTACACGAGTCAGGCTGGCCTGCTTCTGCATCTCGAGGAGTGCGGATTTCAGTGGTTCCGTTTCTGCATGACCATCCACATCTATATAAAACACATAGGACCAGCGTCCGGTACTGGCAGGACGCGATTCAATCCTGCTCATATTCAGAGAATGGTTGGCAAGGGGCGATAACAACGAATGCAAGGCACCGGGACCCTCATCACCGGCCAGTAACAGGGAGGTTTTATCATCACCTGAAGGTGTCAGCAATTGCCTGCCAATCACCAGAAAACGTGTCGCATTATCGGCTCTGTCTTCAATGCGTGCGAACAACAAGGGCACACCATAAATATCCGCCGCGGACTTGCTTGAAATAGCAGCGGCATCCGGTGAGTGACGAACACGTCTTGCCGCTTCGGCGTTACTACTAACCGCAATACATTCTGCCAGCGGCAAGTGCTGGCGAATCCAGTTTCTACACTGGGACAATGATTGCTGGTGGGAATAGACCCGTTCAATTTGCGCCAGGCTTTTGGCCTGACTCAGCAAATTGTGGTGAATGGCCATTTCAATTTCACCGCAAATCTTCAGATCCGAATCCACGAACCGATCCAAAGTATGACTGACGATACCCTGGTTGGAATTCTCCACCGGCACCACGCCAAAATCCGCCTCGGCGGACTCCACCTGTGTAAAAACATCATCGATACCGGTCACTCCAAGCGCCTGTACCGAATGACCAAAATGCTGGTTAACCGCCTGTTGTGTAAAGGTGCCTTCCGGACCAAGATAGGCAACTTTCAATGGCTCCTGCTGGGCCAGGCAAACGGACATGATTTCCCGAAACAAACGCAACATCTCTGCATCGCTGATCGGACCCTGATTGCGTTCGCGGACTGCCCTTAGAACCTGGGCCTCACGTTCCGGCCGGTAATAATCAACTGCATTATCAAGCTTACCCTTTGACTGGCGCACAATTCCTGCCAGCCGTGCACGATCACTTATCAGGGCTTGAATCTTCGCATCAAGTGCATCGATTTCCTGACGTACTTCACCCAGCGATTTCTGCTTACCGCTATCCGCTTCTTTTTTGTTGTTTTCCATCAACCTGCTTTACTCTCAAATTCCTTCATGAAGCCTATCAGGGCCTCAATACCTTCGATGGGCATCGCATTGTAAATACTGGCGCGCATACCACCTACAGAACGATGACCCTTCAGGCTACTCAGGCCCGCTGCCTCCGCTTCGGCGACAAATTGTCCATGCAACGACTCATCCACTATCTGGAAGGGAATATTCATATGTGAGCGGAATTCCGATGGTATGTTATTGACGTAAAAAGAACTTTGATCCAGAAACTGATAAAAGGTATCCGACTTTTCCTGGTTAAGCTGCGCCATGCGCTCTACACCGCCATTCGCTTCAACCCACTCAAAAACCAGACCTGCGATATACCATGCATAAGTTGGTGGTGTGTTCAGGCGAGAGCCCTGCTTATGCTGAATTTTCCACGACTGCAAGTCGGGAATGCCGGCAGGCAGATCCTTTAGCAGGTCTTTTCTGACGACCACCAGGGCCAGGCCGGCCTGGCCAATATTCTTTTGTGCACCGGCATAAATAACACCAAACTTATCGACGTCCACCGGCCTTGAAAGTATGTCGGATGACATATCGGAGACCAGTGGCAGCTTACTTTCCGGCGGCTCTGGGTATTGCACACCCGAAATGGTTTCATTACTGGCGTAATGAAGGTAGGCAGGATTACCTTCAAGATCCCAGTCGCTTTGAGGCGGAATCGACTTAAACCCCGAGTCTTCACTGCTGGCTGCCAGCCGTGCAAGCCCCATACGTTGTGCAGTGACAAAAGCCTTCTTGCTCCAACTGCCATCGACAATATAAGCACCCGGCCGGTCAGGACTGGCCAGATTCAAGGGAACCTGTGCAAATTGCATGGTCGCACCACCGGCGAGAAACAGCACTGCATAGTCATCTGAAATGGATAGCAGTCGTCTGAGACAGGCCTCGGTTTTGTTTGCCAGTTCGTCGAAAGCAGAACTGCGGTGGGAAATTTCCATCACCGACATACCGAGACCCTGGTAGTCCAGGAGTTCGTCACGGGCTTTTTCAAGAACAGGAAGGGGTAACATTGCCGGTCCGGCACAAAAATTGAAGATTCGTGTCATTTGATTAGGTCACTCGTAAGAAAGTCGGGTTCACCGCTGAATCATAAGGCCTGCGAAGCTCATCTGCCATAGTGAAAACAGGAAATTAGCCAGTTAACCGCACCCTGGCTGTTTGGCCGCTCTCCCGCTTGGCCTGGTCTGATCGTCTGTTTTGCAAATCATCAAGGTATCCATCCTCGACACCTGTTACATATTCACCTGAAAAACAGGACGTATCATAGCGTGTTATACCCGGATTACCTTCTCGGCATGCCTCGATAAGATCATCCAGATTCTGGTAGATAAGCCGGTCTGCGCCTAAGATTTCTTCTATTTCTTTCTCATTACGGCCACTGGCAATCAACTCCGAAGGTGCCGGCATATCGATGCCATAAATATTCGGAAAGCGCACGGGTGGAGAGGCCGATGCAAAATAAACTTTCCTGGCACCTGCTTCCCTGGCCATTTGAATAATCTGACGTGATGTCGTACCCCTGACAATAGAATCATCTACAAGGAGGACATTTTTGCCTCGAAACTCCAGGCTCACAGCATTTAGCTTATGCCGGACCGAGCGTTGTCGCTGCTCCTGTCCCGGCATGATGAATGTGCGGCCGATATAACGATTCTTGATAAAACCTTCGCGGTACTTGACGTCCAGATCATAGGCCAATGGCAATGCTGCAGTACGACTGGTATCCGGGATTGGAATGACGACGTCGATGTCGTGGTCCGGCCACTCCTTCAATATTCTGTTGGCCAGGGCCTGCCCCATCCGCAAGCGTGCCTTGTATACCGAAATCTCATCAAGCAAGGAGTCCGGACGGGCAAAATACACGTATTCAAAAATACACGGGCTGGCGGCCTCTGCATATTTGCTCACATGCGTGTGTAATTCGCCATCGAGGGTAATAAATACAGACTCACCAGGCTCCAGGTCACGCATAAGGACAAAATCCAGTGTATCGAGAGCAACACTCTCTGATGCAATGGCATACTCCCTGCCCTTGTCCGTATCTTTATACCCCAATACGGCAGGACGAATTCCATGCGGATCACGAAAGCCGAGAATACCTTTGCCGCTGATCATTGCAATAACGGAATATGCACCCTTGCAACGCTGGTGTACGCCATCAACCGCTTTGAAAACGTCCTGCGGCTGCATACCGGCCGGGCCAATTCGATGCAGTTCATGCGCGATCACGTTCAGCAATACTTCTGAGTCTGACTCTGTATTGAGATGACGCCGATCGCTGTCGAACAATTCTTTTTTCAGTTCTGCCGCATTAATCAGGTTGCCATTATGTCCAAGCACGATACCGTAGGGGGAGTTGACATAGAATGGCTGGGCCTCATCAAGGCTATCAGAGCCCGCCGTTGGGTACCTGACGTGACCGATACCAACCGTACCCTTTAGCTTGATCAATTCTTCTTTCGAAAACACGTCGGCCACAAGACCATTGCCCTTAAAAAGGCGAATCTTGTGACCATCCAGCGTGGCGATGCCGGCTGCATCCTGCCCGCGGTGCTGCAATATGGTCAACGAATCATAAATAGAAGGCGTGACAGCCTGCTTACCGACAATACCAATGATTCCACACATTCAAAGTATCCTTGCCTTAACGGGGGTGAGCCCCGCGCATTCTAGCATGCTAAGCAGCAGTGACTGCGACTTGTTTTTCCGCTTCTTTGTCCGGTTTCAACTCCAGGTGCTCCAGTATGTAGTCGGGCAAAAACTGTGCGGACCACTCGGCCAGGGGCATCAGGCTCTGTATTGTTCTCGATGTCTGCCACCAGGGATCCTGTGGCACCGGCGTGAGCCCCGCGACAAGTATGATTGCAAGCACGATCGCCAGGCCTCTTACTCCTCCAAAAACGCCCCCCAGCAAACGGTCTGTACCATCAAGCCCGGTTTTTTCGACCAGCTTTCCAACCAGGAACGTCACCAGGCCGCCCACCAGCAACACCAGTATGAATAGACTGGCAAAGGCCAGCGATGTACGTGCTGATGGCAACTCAATATGACTTTCAAGTTGCATGGCCAGTACGCCGGAAAACTGAAATGCGACCAGGAATGCAGCTGCCCAGACAGCCAGCGAGAAGGCCTCCTTTACAAACCCTCTTATCGCGCCTACCAGTATTGAAATTGCAATAATGCCAAGCACAACATAATCAGCATATTCCATGACTTATCTACTTATTCCTGGGTCGTTACAAACGCATCAAGATTGTGTTCTGACTTAACCCTACGCGCCAGCTCCGCCGCCCTGTCTCGATCCAGTTCAGGTCCTATGCGAACTTTATACGCTGTACCGGCTGAGGAAGACACTTTTTCTGAAAACGCACTCAAACCTGCCAGCCGCAATCGCGCAACAAGATCATCAGCACTCTTCTCCTGACTGAAACTGCCAACCTGTACAACCCAACGTACCAGTGGATCGGAAGGTGTTGAAACCGGTGCACTTTCATCCGGCCTCAAGTCCAGCACCCGGGGGGTCAGATCTGTCATTTTTGCGCTCAGACTGGAAACCAGTGAGTCAGCCTCGGAGCGTTTAGAATACGGACCAACACGCACCCTGTACATACGACCAGCCGGACGGTCCACTACATCCATGAGAACCGATAAGTTTTCGGCCTTTAGTAAGGTTGCCAATGCATTCGCATTTCTCTCATTACTAAAACTGGCCACCTGTACAAGGTAACGGGAACCAGCTTTGGAAGGTTCAACAGCCTGAGTGAGTTCGAGCGCTTCCGGCTTATCGGAAGCCAGGGTAATGGAAGTCACTTCCGGTGGTTTTTCCACGCTGTCTGCCGATGCCTGAGACTCAACTGGCTCCATACTGGCAGTAGTACTGTCATCAGTTTCCAATGCCATTTCCGAAGCTTCAGTTATAGCGACTTCCGGTTGCTGAACGGGTATTTCCTTTTCGGTATCCACAGACGCCAACCCGGTATCGATGCCTGCGCCTGAATCCTTGCTAAGTGTTTCCTCTAATTCATCCGTAGCCTGCTTTGCAGCCGGTAAAGGTTTATTGGGGATACCGACCGGGAAACGGCGGGTTTCAATAGAAAGCTCCTCAGGCTTCGGCGGTAATTCAATCTGGCTGGATTCGTGCTTGAGTCTGTCAGAGCGTCCACTGAGCAGCATGGGTAACACGATGACCGCAAGAATAATCAATACACTCGCGCCGACCAGTCTCTGTTTTAATGCTTTATCCATTTGTTTTTCTCAAGGACCCTATCCCGATTCACCCTCGTTGATTCTATCAGCATCATGCCCGTTGTGCTGCAAGCTGTTTTGTACCCATTGTGCGGCAGCTGATACCGTCGAAAAAGAGCCGAATACCAGGATTGTATCTTTCTCCTTGGCAGTGAGCAGCGCTGCCTGCATGGCCTCATCAAGTGACCCGTATGCTTTGATCTTTGCCCCGGGCATTGTGGCGCCTAGTCGTTGTGCCAGACGCTCACCGGACTGACCCCTTGGTCCAGGCGAATCAGCACACAACCAGCTCTGGCAAACATGACCCATCGCGAGCGCAACCGCTTCTGCTGACTTGTCTGCCAACATGGCCAAAACACAGTGTGTGGATACCCTGCCACTATCTTCCAGAAAACCCGCCAGGGCAGCGGCGGCCAGTTCGTTGTGCCCCACATCCAGAAGTATCTCAGGTGCTGCAAACACTTTCTGAAGGCGGCCGGGCACCGTACAGTTTTGAATTGCCATGGATATTTCTTTGGCTTTGGCCATACAACCAGGATTTAGCACAAGCAGTGCAGCCAACGCCGTTGACAGGTTATCGATCTGGTGTCCACCGCCCATGGCTGGAGGCAATACGTTCATGGATTGGCCACCCAGTGTAAACCGCTGCGAGCAGCTCTGGGAACCGGCAATCTCAACCAGGTCAAAATCTCTGCCGCGGCGAAACACCGGTGCCTGCAGTTCAGCAGCGGTTTGCAATATGGGTGCGGGCGGGTCCATCTCTGTGCAAATAACCGGTGCGCCCGGACGAATGATGCCGGCCTTCTCGGCCGCTATGGACATCAGATCCGGCCCAAGATACTCCTGGTGATCCAGACCGATGGGTGTAATAACCGCACAATCGGTATCGACGAGATTTACCGCATCCAGCCGACCGCCCAGACCCACCTCCAGGACAGCATAATCCAGTTCTGACTGGTTTAATATCAGCAATCCGGCCAGGGTCGTGAACTCGAAATAGGTCAGTGAGATCTCACCACGTGCAACTTCAATTTCTTCGAAGGCACGTATCAGGCAGGCATCGGAAACCGGCTTTCCCATGACAGTGATACGCTCATTGAAATGAAAAATATGGGGAGAGGTAAAAGTACCGCAGGAATGACCCAGGCTGCCCAACATGGCTGAAAGGTAAGCAACCGTTGAACCCTTACCGTTGGTACCGGCCACGGTGTACACCTTGCC
>JAOUCZ010000095.1 GCA_029859505.1 Lysobacterales bacterium
TCACGGCCACCACCGTCACGGCCACCACTGTAACTTCCCCCGTCGTGGCCTCTGTCGTAGCCTCCACGTCTGCCGCCTCGATGACCATTGTGTGCATAGCGATCGTGCCCGCGTCTATGATGGCTTGGACGACCCCTGTATCTGCCCGGTCCCCAACGGCCATGGTGGCGGTGGTACCAGTAGTGATTGTGGTGCCAGTAGCCGCCGGAGTAATAATTCACACTAAAAGGACCCCAGCCCCAACTCAGGCCAAAGTTCCAACCACTCCAAGGGTTGTAACTGACATTTAAGCCCCAGGTGCTGAAACGGGGATAGTAATAATAGGGTGAAACCCAGGGCCGGTAATACCAACCGGTTCCGTAAAAAATGGAATTGCGGTAGACAAAGCTGCCGGTATAGCCGGGGGTATAGCCCACATAAACCACGCTCGGTGTACTGTCATACACATGAACATACTTCGTGTTGTACACCGGTGATGTCGGAAGAATTGTATCCACCTGCTCCGGACGATGATCCGACACTTGCCATGGACCAGTGGATGAGGAGGATACATACCACACGCCTTCCTCGACCAGGTAATATAAGCCTCCGGAAACAAGCACCGTTGAACCTGTATTCTGTATATACACCAGATCAGTGCCGTCTACTGCCTGGTAAACAGGCTCACCGTCATACTTGACTTCTATGTCCACCTCGCCTCTTTTGACAGCAGCGGTCTGGGGAACCTGGGCATCCAGCACCGCATCCCTTGCTTCCTCCGTGCCGGCAACGTATACACGTGAGTCTGCCTGGTTTGAGTCTCTCGGGATATTGGCGAATGCGCCTGGCAACTCATCTGCCGCCTGGTAGGTCCAGGGTCCTGTCAGTGAACTGGACTGATACCAGCGGCCGGCAAGCACGATGTAAAACTTTTGCGAGCTGACATGCATAAACACATCGTCATCGGAGTTCTGTAATACCAGCAAGTCATCGACCAGGGGTACAAACGCAGCCGGGCCTTCACTGACAATGAGTTCGGCCGGTTCTGTAGATACCACGATTTCCGGGGCGTTGGACGCAGTGACCGGTTCGGATGGTTCCGTCTGTTCCAAGGCTTCATCATCCGGATTGACCATGCTTGCGATCGCCTTGGGTGGTGTGGGTTCAAACTGATACGGCCCTGTTACCCTTCTGGCACGGTACCAGACGTCCTTGGCAGCATTGAGGTAATAATATTTACCATCGAATATCAAAGGATAAGGCGTATTGATGACCGACTCATACTTGCTATTCTCAATTTCACGCAGGACGGGTTCACCATCGATGGAAATCAGCAGAGCAGGGTGGTCCCGATAGATGATTTCAGGGGGTGCCGTATTGACCGCCCTGGTTTCTGCCTCTGTTGTTTTGAGGGCGGAGTCGAGTTCATCAACTGAAAAATCGAGATTCCAACTGGATGATTGTTGTGCGAGTACTGTCGCCAGTTCTGGCTGTATATTATCTGTGCCCTCCGGGAAGCGCGTTTCAGTGAGTATGAATTGCGTGGGATGAACGATACGATTTTCGGAATCAACTTTGACGGGTGATTCGAACCAGCCAGCCCCAAACACCGGCTCAGCCCCGGCTGTTGCACGATACGCAAGCGCAGCACGATATTGAATGGTGTTATCACTCATTTCGTAAATTTGCGGAGAGTAAATGGTCACCATTCCCTGCTTCAATGGCACAGTGCGGGGCCAGTCACTGTCCAGCGCGAACAGCGTAGGTGTGAAGGCCACGGTCGCAAACATCCAAAAGATACTTAGTAGCAGTCTGTTCATGTTCATGTCCTCTTCGGTTCATCACCAGTTTTCAGTGCAATCCACAAGACGCAATGAATTACCACAGTCTCACTATAATCCTGCGATCCTGAATACAAGGTGAACGCGAAAGGGGGAAAAGGACGTTCAGGTTTACGGGCTGCGACAATCGGTCACATCCTCAGACGATCTTATGCTGTGTATAGTGCGACCCTGATTTTCAGGGTGGAGTGGGAGCATATTCAGAAAGTTCTGAAAGAAAACGACGGCAATATTTCTGCCACGGCCAGAAGTCTTGGAATGTACAGGCGAACGCTGCAACGCAAGCTGGCTAAGAAGCCAGTCGCGGAGTGACCGGCAAACGCCGGCCGCTCCTCGACAAAAGCGGACTTACTCCGCTGTTGTTTTTTCTACTGAAATCGCGACAGCTTCTGTGTAGGTGATAACAACCAGGTCACCAACTGCAGCTTTCTTCAGGTTCTCAGGATCACGGGCAACGTACTCTTTAACCTCACCTGACGGGCCTTTCAGCTTGAAGGTATTGGCTTCGATGTTGATTTCTTCAACAGTCGCCGTTACCACCATTGCATCAATGGCTGCCATTCCTGGCATTTCGCCTTTTTCAGAACGGCCTGCGGCCATGATTTCGCCGGCACCAGGAGCGGTACCATCATTGGCAAATACTTCAATTGACAGGCTTTGTTCGTATTCGGCCATAACGATATCGCCGACGCTAACCTGGTCCAGGTTACGGGCTTCTTCGCTGGCTACAAAACTTGTAGAGTTGCCTTCCGGTCCACGTAATGTAACTTCACGGGTTTCGTGGTTGATCGCTTCTACCACTGCCGTGACCTTAACGGTTTGGCTGCTGTAGATGGACGGTTTGTCAGTTTCCGGTGCAGACTCGTCTGACCAGCAAGGGGCGGCAAATAGCAGCAGGGCTGCAAGCAAGGCCAGGGACTTATACATATAAATTCTCCATAATTATAGCGATTAAAAAAAACTAGCCGGGCATTGTAGTTCTTTTCATATAAAATGCCCAATTGTTTAATTCAACCTTTGTTGGGGGGTTTTTAGGCCGAATGGATAACTGGGGAATACTTTTTCCAATACTTTTAAGTGATGTACTGAACCCGGTACTCTTCACTTTTATGGTCTATGCGGCTGGTAGCAAGCGTCCGGTTTCTGTAAGCAGTGCGATGCTTTTGGGCCATACTGTCGCCTATTTGACCTGTGGTGTCATACTGGCCTATAGCATTGAGAAGTTATCCGCCCGCCTGGCAAACCCACAGACCATAGATTTTATCATTGAGTTGATCATTGGCTGTGCCTTGCTCTGGCTGGTGCTGCGTACACGCAAGGACAAGGGTAAGCGCCCGGATGAGAATACACCCGAGTTTACGGTATGGAAGGCGTTTGCTTTTGGTGCGGTGATCAACATAATCGGCATACCGTTTGCCTTGCCTTATTTCGCAGCCATTGACCAGTTACTAAAAAGTGACCTAGATACCATGGGAGTGTTGACTGGACTGGTGTTTTACAACGCAGCCTACGCGCTTCCGTTTCTGTTGATTCCGGTACTCACAGCGATTATGGGAGACAGGAGCAAACCCATCCTTGCCAGGGTTAATGGTTTCATGGAAAAGGCCGGTGACATCATTATGCCGCTGTTGCTTTTGGCGATTGGTTTGGCTTTGCTGCTCGATTCGATGTGGTTTTTTGTTCGTGGGGAGTCTTTTTTCTGAGTGATATGGAATCCCAGGATGGTCACGTTCATTTTATTCTGTTTATTATAAAAGTCTGGATCAAAAAAAAGGCCGCCAAAATGGCGGCCTTTCAAGTGGGCTAAAAGTAGTCAGAAACTAATAAAGGCTACTCGACTTCATCACCTTCCCACATTGCACTGTCATTACAGTCTGCAACTTTTTCAAATTCATCGTCCTGGGCTGCTATTGAATCGGATCCTTCATATGCATCCGTAAAAACACCCCATTCAGCAAATGTAGGCATAGCCAGAACAAGTTTAAAGTCGATATCATCGACAGAGGCGGCGACTGGGTGCCTAATGTAGACCTTCAGGTTCTCACCACCCTTCAAAGTCTTGGCGACCGCAAGCCACTTGGAGGCCATGTCAAAGACATCATCAGTGGTTGCTCCATCGTGCAGTTCACAATTGAATAGCTGTAATGCTGCTGAGTGCGCCGGGGCAGCAAAAATCATCAGTAGTGAAATAATAAAAACGCGAATCATGGTCTTCATAACATGTCTCTCCTTACGATGTTGAGGCTTGGTCATACAACATATCAAATCCAAGATAATTTCGCATTAAACTTTTACTGATTAATATGAGTTTTTAGAATATTATCGGTCTGCTTTTTTCTGCTATTTTCTGTCCATAGAGATTATTTATCGATTTCAATGTGCTCCGAAGATATCATCGGACATCTAGCCTGCTCATGTTATAGATTTACCAGGAACATGATTTAGTGCCATGAATGGTACTGCAAAGGTATTTAGAGGACTGTATGTGCTTAATGTCAAAGAGATAGATAGAACATGATCCTGATGATCGATAACTACGATTCCTTCACCTACAACCTCGTGCAATATCTGGGTGAGTTGGGCGCGGAGGTAAAAACCGTTCGTAATGATGCGATTACAACCTCGGAAATTAGAGAGCTTGGCCCGCGGGGTATCGTTATTTCCCCGGGACCGTGTACACCTGACGATGCGGGCATATCCCTTGACGTGGTCTCTGAACTGGGCGGTCTGTTTCCCATCCTGGGTGTGTGTCTCGGTCACCAGTGTATCGGACAGGTATTTGGTGGTCAGGTGGTGCGTGCAGACAAGGTCATGCATGGCAAGACCTCGATGATGCACCATCGAGGCGAAGGTGTGTTTACGGGTTTGCCGCAACCATTTGAGGCGACCCGGTATCATTCTCTCGTTTTAAAGAAAGACACAATACCCGAGTGTTTGGAGATCACCGCCTGGACCGAACAGCCCGAGGGTGGAATTGAAGAGATTATGGGGGTTAGACACAATGCACTGTCTATCGAGGGTGTGCAGTTCCATCCCGAATCAATTTTGACACGCTACGGACATGATCTGTTACAGAATTTCATTAACTCCACCAGGCAGGAATAAGGCGGAACTGTATTTATGGGAATGGATATACAAATGGCACTGGCCCGAATCGCGGATGGGCAGAATCTTTCAAATACTGAGATGGTGGACGTCATGCGTCAGATCATGTCAGCCGGTACGACTGATGTACAGATTGGTGCATTTTTACTGGGTATGCGGATCAAAGGCGAAACCATTGATGAAATCACCGGTGGTGTGCAGGTTCTGCGTGAATTTGCCAGCGGTGTAAAAGTCAGCGGGCCACACCTGGTCGATATTGTCGGCACCGGTGGGGATGGCGCCAACCTTTTTAATGTTTCCACCGCGGCCTGTTTTGTTGTGGCAGCGGCAGGTGGACGGGTGGCGAAACACGGCAACCGCTCGGTATCTTCAAGTTCCGGCAGTGCAGATGTGCTGGAAGCCGCTGGTGTGCGTCTGGATATTACACCTGAGCAGGTGGCACATTGTGTCAACGAACTTGGAATCGGATTCATGTTTGCACTGATGCACCACAGTGCCATGCGCCATGTCAGTCTTGCACGCAGAGAGCTGGGTTTGCGCACCCTGTTTAATGTATTGGGTCCAATGGCCAACCCGGCAGGTTTAAAATGCCAGCTAATTGGTGTTTATGACCGTGTCCTTTGTCGTCCAGTGGCAGAAGTGTTACAGCGGCTAGGCTCAGAACATGTGCTGGTCGTCCACTCCGATGATGGTCTTGATGAAATCAGCCTGGCAGCAGATACGCATGTTGCAGAACTCAAAGATGGTGTTGTAAGTGAATACACTTTGCAACCTGAACAGCTGGGCTTTAAACGTGAGTCGATGCAGGACCTGGTGGTTGATGATGTGGCCGCTTCATTACAACTTATTACATCTGCACTGGCTGGCGATAAAGACCCGCGTTCACAACGCGCAGCACACATGATCGCACTGAATGCCGGGGCCGCATTGTACGTTGCCGGTATCGCTGAATCGATTTCTGAGGGTGTGACTCTTGCCAATGATGTGCTGGTCAGCGGGGCTGGTTTGGAAAAAATGCAGAAACTGGCTGACATGACGCAGGGTTTCTGATGGTGGTTCCTTCGATTTTGCAACGGATACTTCAGCGTAAATCCGAGGAGATTTCTGCCGGTCAGTCACTCACCTCGATGACAGAATTGGCGGCGAAGGCAAAAGATTGTGCGCCGACACGCGGATTTGAAAATGGACTGAGACAGGCCCTGGCAAGTGGGCCGGCGATTATTGCGGAAATTAAGAGAGCCTCACCCAGTGCCGGCGTGATCCGTGAAGATTTTCAGCCAGGTGATATCGCCCGGTCCTACCAGTCAGCGGGCGCCGCCTGTCTATCCGTGTTGACCGACAGGGACTTTTTCAAGGGAGACGCAAAGTTTTTGAATGAAGCGCGTGCTAATTCAAGTTTGCCTGTGCTGCGTAAGGATTTCATGATTGACCCGTGGCAGATTCTGGAATCCCGGGTAATGGGCGCTGACTGTATCCTGTTGATTGCCGCTGCCCTTGAGCAGGCGAGGATGCAGGAACTGCTTGAACTCGCAAAAGAAACCGGTATGGACGTTCTTGTAGAGGTACATGACGAGGCTGAAATGGAACGGGCATTAATACTTGATCACGATTTGATTGGTGTTAATAATCGAAACCTGAATACATTTGAAACGTCGCTTGCAACCAGTGAGAGATTGAAGAAAATGTTGGCTGATGAACAGTTGCTGGTGACTGAAAGTGGAATCAGGACGACGGCTGATGTCAAACGTATGCAAGGCTCGGGTATCAATACCTTCCTGGTAGGGGAAGCGTTTATGCGAGAGAAAAATCCCGGTTATGCATTGAAGAGGATGTTTTTCGAAGATGAATAGAGAGAGAGTTGTTTTATTTGGATGCTGGTTGACAGGATTAATCGTACTGCTGGCTGGAATGCAAAGCGCCTTTGCCCAGATCGAAGAGAGTACGCTTTGGCGGGATGCAGTGGTAACAGAACTGGACGCCGACTTTGGCGGCACTGGTTTCCATGCACGCTGGTGGTTTCACCGCTGTGACTGCGGCGATTTGCAGGTCAAGGTCGAGCAGGTTGCACCCGATGATATTCTTACCGGTGAATTACTAATGGTCGATGGTCAGGTTCTGCTGTCTCGGGGGTTTAAGCAACAGGGCGAAGATATCGAGCCGTTGATCCAGGCTCCCTCATTGATGTTGCAATTGGCTTTTGAGTTGCTGAACCGAAGCCAGCCCAAAGGACCCTTCGTAGTGAAAAAGAAGCGGGATTGGGATGTCATCGAAAAGAAAAATAATTTCCACCTGGACACAGGTCTGGCAACCGGCGCATTTGCAGCGCCCTGGCAGGTCAAAGGTTCTGCCTGGGAGGCTGAACCCGGCCATATTCGATTTGAAATGTCGTTCAACTTCACCAGTTCAGCACCCGGTCAACCGGTAGAAAGCAGTTCAATCACGTTTTCAGGTAAGTTCGATTTCCGCCAACAGGAGTTTCCCTATCCCGAGACCACCAATCTTGAAGGCTGGAGGGTTCAGTGGATTTCTAAGAATGAACTGAAAGCCAAACCGGCAGAAGAAGGTCTGACCTTAAAAGCACTAAGAATTAAAGCAAAAACGCCGTAGGGTGCTTAACTTGTTACGCACCCTACAGTTTGTAGGCAATCGCCTTCATGCCACCGGCGGTCAGTTTCATCAATCTGCGCACCGGCCGTGGCAAATCAAATGCGCCGGAGTTTTCAGCCATCTGGGCGTGTTTGGCCTCATCTATTTTCATCTGATCCAAAATGGCACGGCTGCGGGCGTCTTCAGGCGGTAGTTTTGTGATGTGGTTCGCGAGGTGGGCTTCGACCTGATTTTCTGTCTCTTTAAGAAAGCCAAGGCTCCAGCCGTCACCCGCCAGCCCGGCTGCAGCACCTATCGCAAATGACCCGGCATACCACAATGGGGCGAGTAGACTGGGTTTGCTCTCCAACTCATCCAGGCGATCCTTACACCAGCTCAAATGATCAATCTCTTCATCGGCCGCCTTCTGCATTTCGGCCTGGACTTCGGGATTACGGGCGGTTGCAGCCTGACCCGCATACAGCGCCTGCGCGCAAATTTCACCTGCGTGATTGATGCGCATTAACCCGGCGGCATGCTGACGATGTGAATTCTCCATGACAATATCGGGGACGTCAGCGGCCGGGTTTGGACGTTTTGCTTCTGCTGTTTCACCTGAGCTCATACGCAATGCACTGTCAACGCTGATGATGAGGTGGTCGAGTCTGGAGTAGTTGCGTGTCATGAGTATCATTCTGTTTCGTTTGTTAATTTAGGTAAATTATATACGGAAATACTAGGTATTCTCACTCATGATCTATATAATTCGCCAACTTTTAAAACGCGGGAGGATGGAAAATGCGCGATTTGGTTAAGCTAGTGTTTCTGAGCGGTTTGTTTTTATTCGCTACTGGCGTATATGCACATGATGAAAATGAAGAAGAGGAAGAGGTTGCCCCTAAGGTCTGGGAAGGCAGTGGTGAGTTGGGTTTCGTTTCAACTACCGGCAATACTGAAAGTGAGGCGCTGAATGCCAAATTGAATTTCATCAGAACCGGTAAAAAATGGCGTCACCGTTTTACCGGTACAGCACTGACCACATCCGAGGATGGTATTAAGGACAATGAGCGATATACCTTAGAAGTACAGAGTGATCGCACGCTGACTGAAAAATCCTGGCTCTTCGGTGCGTTTCGTTGGGATGCGGACAAGTTTGGTACCTACGACCCGTCGGTATCGCTTACTGCTGGTTATGGTTACCAGTTGATGCTCAGCGAGAAACATGGACTCAGGGGTGAAATCGGTGCAGGTTATCGCAGTTTGGAAGAGACCGTTTCGGGGGATAAAAGTAGTGAGTTAATCGGAAGGTTCCTGCTGGATGACTGGTGGCAGGTATTTGCAAATACCAAATGGACCAATCGTGTTTTAGTTGAGTATGGAGCAAGCAACACCTTCACCTTGTTCAATTCAGGTTTGGCGGTGAGTATGACCGACAAGTTAGCAATCAAGCTGACTTTTGAAGCACGTAACAACTCGAGCATTCCACCAGGCGATTCAGAACACACAGATACCACTACCGGTGTGAACGTGGTCTATAATTTTTGATTGTTCCACTGACATTAAGTACCCTGCGACACCGATGACCCAGTATTACGAGAGACACCTGTTTTTTTGCACCAATGAGCGCGGGGCGGACGCCGAACGTCCGTCCTGCAATCAATGCGGGTCCGCTGCATTACGTGAGTATGCCAAGGGTCGCGTGAAAGAATTGGGTCTGTCCGGCCAGGGCAGGGTCAGGGTCAACACTTCCGGCTGTCTTGATCGTTGCGAGTTGGGGCCTGTATGCGTGGTGTACCCGGAGGGTATCTGGTACACCTATATTGACGAGCAGGATGTTAACGAGATTATCGACAGTCACCTGATTAGGGGTATTCCCGTGGAGCGACTTAAGCTTAGTTAACGGGTTCACGAAGAAAACCTGAAAAATAAGCGTTCAAACGGTTGATTCTAGGTGGCTAAGCCAGTAAAATTCCCGCCCTTCACCCGATGACTCGGGTAATTTACAGAGAATGGTAACAATGAAGACTTTTACAGCAACTCCTTCAACAATTAAGCGCGAGTGGTGTGTAGTCGATGCGACTGACAAAACTCTTGGCAGACTGGCCAGCGAACTGGCTTTCCGTTTGCGTGGCAAGCATAAACCTGAGTTCACTCCGAATATGGACACAGGAGATCACATGGTTGTGATCAATGCTGAAAAAATTAAGGTAACCGGCAACAAGCTGGAAGATAAGATGTATCACCGTCATACCGGTTACATCGGCAATCTGAAATCAATCAACCTGGGTAAATTGCTGGAGCAGCACCCTGAACGTGTACTCCAAAAGGCAGTTAAAGGCATGTTGCCTAGAAACCCATTGGGCCGTGCCATGTTCCGTAAACTGCATGTTTATGCAGGTCCGGAACACCCACATACAGCCCAGCAACCGACTCAGCTTGAGCTGTAGTTCCCGACAATACGGATAAGAGAAAAATGGCTACTGAACAGTACTACGGCACCGGACGACGCAAGTCTTCTAAAGCACGGGTTTACCTGAGTAAAGGTAAAGGCGACATCGTCATCAATAACCGGCCCATCGATGAATTTTTTGGACGGGAAACGGCAGTGATGGTCGTGCGCCAGCCGCTTGAAAAACTGGAAATGACCGATCAGTTTGATGTCAACTGCACCGTTGAAGGCGGCGGTATCTCCGGCCAGGCCGGTGCGATCCGTTTGGGTCTGACACGTGCATTGATGGAATACGATGGTGAGTTACGCGGCCCATTGCGTAAAGCGGGTTATGTAACCCGTGATGCTCGTGAAGTCGAACGTAAAAAAGTCGGCCTGCACAAAGCACGCAAGGCGACGCAGTACTCCAAACGTTAAGCGATACCCAGGTTTCCTGGGGGTTCGTCTAGTGGTAGGACTGCGGACTCTGACTCCGCCAGCGGGGGTTCGAATCCCTCACCCCCAGCCATAAATAAACCGCCTCCGGGCGGTTTTTTTATGGCTGGGGGAGAGGGCACAGAGCACCCCCGTCGAGCAGAGCTCGGGCGGGGGTTTGACAAAATTGTCTGGAACAATTTTGCACGAGACTGCACGCAGTGCAGCGAGCCCGAAGGGCAGGGTACAGGATGTACCCTGTAATCCCTCTCCCCACCGCGCAAAGCGCGGTCATTGCCGGGGCTTCAGCTAAATAAACCGCCTCCGGGCGGTTTTTTTATGGCTGGGGGAGAGGGCACAGAGCACACCCGTCGAGCAAAGCTCGGCGGGGGTCGAAAGATTCGCCGGGGCCGCTCCCGCACATCCCTGTGCTACACGGCACCTGTTCATCCCTGCACAATGAGCGAATCTTCATGAGACTGCGCAAAGCGTAAGTAAAATTTATATGCCACGCTAGATCATCTGCCAGCTAAGCGGCAGGTCTAATGGATCATTCCAGCCATGATCCTATTGTTGGTATATGGGCTTGTCTTCCTTAATGGTTGTGGTGACTTTCAGCGTGTCGATCAACTCGGGATCAATGGATGTCGGATCCCCTGACAGTATGACAAAGTCCGCCAGTTTACCCACCTCGATCGAACCCTTTTTATCTTCCTCGAGATGTTGCCAGGCTGGCCAGATTGTCATGGCCTTGATAGCCGTCATGACGTCAACACGCTGATCCGGGCCGAGTATATCGCCGGAGCGGGATCGCCTGGTCACGGTAGCGTCAAGCACGCGCATTGAATCGGGAAACGCTACGGGAGCATCATGGTGAGATCCAAATTTCATACCCCTTTGTCTGACCCAGCCGGTAGGTGAAATGTTGTCCGCCCGCACGGGTCCAACCGTATGCTCACGGTGCCAGTCGCCCCAATAATAGGTGTGCATCGGGAAAAGGGATGGAAAGATGGAAAGTCGGTTCAAAGTATCAACCTGGTCCTCGCGCAGAAACTGACCATGGATCAGAACCATCCTCCTGTCGCCCTTGCCAAATTGTTTCGATGCTGAATCGAAAGCCGCAAGAAGCATGTCCGAAGCACCTTCGCCATTTGAGTGTGTCAGTAGCTGAATATTGTTCTCAAATGCCCAATTGACCGAGTCCAGCACCTGTTCAATTGACGCCGCTGCATAACCGGCATAGCCGGGATCATAAAGGCCGACCGGATCGTAGTAAGGACGGTCGCGAAGCGCAGTGAAACCCTGCGGCGACCCATCAATGGTAAGTTTGGCACCGCCCACGCGAAGCCGGTTTTCATAGGTTGAGGACACATTGGCTTTGATGAAATCACGATCAACCAGCACGTCAGGGTAAACAACAACATCATTTAGCAGGCCACCTTCTTTCGCTACGGCCTGTGCGATTGGCAGCAGGCCTGGTGTTGCCCGCCCTTCCTGCGCCGTGGTGTAACCGAACCGGGCCCATAGTTTGCTTCCCGCACGGGCAAAGGCCTTGAACCCATCCTCGTCAATTGTAGACATCAAGGTGCCCAGGACCAGGAAATGGGCGTTCTCTTCAAGAGATCGGAAG
>JAOUCZ010000339.1 GCA_029859505.1 Lysobacterales bacterium
ACGCAAGCGCCAGGGATTGGGCCAGGCTGGGGCAGTTCTGTTTACAGGATGGCTGGTGGCAAGGCCAACAACTCCTGCCTGAAGGGTGGATGAAATACAGCACCACACCCACGCCAAGTAACCCGAAAAACAACTTCGGTGCACACTTTTGGCTGAACGCCGATCCTGAGGACAAAAAGCAGCAAAGAACCTGGCCGGATCTTCCTGCGGATGCCTACTCTATGAATGGCTTTCAAGGCCAGCGTGTAATTATTATTCCATCAAAGGACATGGTCGTCGTGCGGCTGGGGTTTAGCAGTAATACAGACCGAGGCCTGGAACCACTGATCGCCGGGCTGATTAATGCTCTGGCACCTGACTGAGCGCTGACCGGGTTTCTTTACCCCTACTCTTCACCTTTCTGCTGGACAGGTTTGGCAAATGAAATAAATGGAGCATACACAACCAGGAATCTTCATCCCTGGTCATGTCTTTCATACTCAGGCGGTTTTTCGCTGGCCTGGCTCGATAACCATCCGTTGCTGAACGACGTTTCGCTGACGCTCAAGATAGTCATGGCGTGATTGAAACCTGGAGAGCTTGCCTGATGTTGTGCGCGGCAATGATCCTGACCTGACCAGATCAATGATGACATTGACGCCAAAATGCATGTGTATCAGTTCGGAGATCTGTTGCTTCAGTTGATTTCGTTGCTCGGAGTCCCTAAGCCGTGTTTCTACGACCATGACCGTGACCTCTTCCCTGTCAAAACCAAGCACAGAAAACGCGGCAACGCCTCCAAGACGAACGCCCTCAACACGCTGAGTAACTACTTCCATATCAACCGGCCAGATATTACGACCCTTGATAATGATCACATCCTTGCTACGTGCCGTAATGTAGATATGTCCGTCAACCTGGTAACCAATATCACCGGTATCCAACCAGCCGTCCTCACTGAGAACTGCTTGTGTGGACTCTTTATCCTGAAAATAGCCGCTCATGACACTTGGGCCTCTCAGATAAATCTCACCACACTGACGTGCTTCGACCTCATTATTCTGGTCATCACGGATGGAAAACTCGAATCCGGGCAGCAGAACACCGCAATCGGCATAACTTGCCACATTTCCAACAGAAGGATCTACAGGCTCCGCCCTGCCGGTGCGGGTCATGATGTCCTGGTCGACATAATCAACGCTTAAACCCAGGTCCAGCGGTGCAAAACTGACCGCCAGCACGCACTCAGCCATTCCATAACAGGCAACGAATGCCTTCGGGTCAAATCCGCAAGGTGCCAAAGCATCTGCGAACTCCTGCAATGGCAATGGATTGATCTGTTCTGCACCGACACAGGCCGCACGCCAGCTTCTGAGGTCATAGCGTGAATAATCACTTGGCCGTAAACGACGGGCACTCAATGCGTAACCAAACGTCGGACTGGAGGAAATCGTCCCCAAGTTATCCGATATCAGTTTTAACCATAACCTCGGACGCATGGCAAAAGTCTGTGGTGACAGGTAGTCCACCGATGACTGGGTCACCAACGGCAACAGGATAAATCCGATCAAACCCATATCATGATAGTAAGGCAGCCAAGATACGAAACGGTCCTCATTGGTCATATTCAGACCATGTTGGGCAATCTCACGAGCATTGTTTAAAACCGTTTCGTGGTTGATCTCGACCCCGCGTGGAAACCGGGTACTGCCGGATGTGTACTGCAGGTAGGCAATATCACTGGCAAGCGGGGTATCCAGCTCCGCATCACTCGCAGGCAGGGCGTCGAAATCATCCGGCGTACCCGAGAAGATGATGTCCAAATCTATCGTCGCCTCTTCCAGAAAAGGTGCGTGTGAGTTACCTGCAACGGCCACGGCTGCACCACAGCTTTTCAGCATACGTGCTATCTGGTTCACATAGGCTTTTCGGGAACCCAGTTGCACGCCTGCGGGTAACGCAACAGGTACCAGCCCTGCGTACAGGCAGGCAAAAAAGAAACGATGGAACATCGGGTTGGTTTCGGCAACGATACCGACACGGTCGCCTTTTTTACAACCAAGACCCAGAAGCCGTGCCGCCAGCACCCTGGACTGCTCACGCAGTTCGGTGTAGCTCAGGACAAACTCCAGCTCACCGCGCTGGTTATAGAAATTAAAACCACTTTCACCACGGGCAGCATAATCCAGCGCGTCAATCAGGCTGGTATAGCCCTCAGCTTGCATCGCTAATGATCTGTTGACCGGCGTTGGTATTAGCTCAATGGCTGGACCTTCGTTTATGTTGCCGATACTGTCACTGTTTTCCATGCTCAGGTACCTTCTGTTTCGTTTTGGTCTGAATAAACGGTGAATGCCCGGTAGGGTCTATCCAACGCATTTATCGTTTGTTTTTGTAACGGATGTAAGCATAGAGAGAAAAATTCTTTGTTTCTTGGCAATTAAAGACAAGCACTTGACTCTTATTTTGGTCAATTTTAGCATTTTAACCACCCTTTCAGAGTAACCCAAACAATCATACCGCTTTTGGAATGCTGCTCGCCGGTATCAAAACGTTTAACCACGAGTGTTAATTTACCACTCATCTGAGTTGGCTATCCTTGCTTCCACGCCGGTTGTAGCCGCTTCGATTCACCATCTCCTGGTCAATTTTTGACTGGCATTCGACACACAAACGTACGCCGGGTATGACTTTGCGACGTGCTTCCGGGATTTCGACGTCACATTCTTCACAGCGGGTCAGGCTTTCGCCACGCGGTATTGAGCTGCGGGCACGTTTAACTGCATCCTCAATGGTCGCATCGATTTGATCCTGAACAGCACCATCGCTACTCCAACCACCTGCCATGAGTGACTCCTATATAAATACCACGGTGCATTTTACCACCTGAAGCGACTCGTATATATCTTCGACTTCAACCGAACCCATCAATACTGGCCAACCAGATCGTGTGTCTTGCGCCCTTTTTCCCATGTGCAAAAACTGTCACTTCTTCAACCATAAACCCACATCGTCTCAATCGGTCGTGAAAAGCCTGGTCCGGATCTGCCGACCAGTAAGCCAGGATACCTGTAGGCGTGAGTGCATTTTGGGCAGCAGCAATACCGGACATCGAATAAAGCCAGTCATTCGCACTTTTTGTCAGCCCTTCCGGACCATTATCGACATCCAGTGCGATAACATCAAAGTGACCCTGGGTCTTGCGTAGCAGTTTGGCCACATCCCCGATATGTATTCGTGTACGCGGATCATCCAGTGGTTTGCCGCTAAAGTCACCCAGTGGGCCATGGTTCCATTCAACAACCTCCGGTATCAACTCCGCCACCGTCACCTCGGCTTTTTGCCCCACTTCCTGCAATACAGCAGCAAGCGTGAACCCCATACCAAGACCACCGATAAGTACCCGTGCTGCAGCGGAACTTTTAAGACGCTGGCATGGCAGAATCCCGAGCGCATCCTCGGAATTGTG
>JAOUCZ010000096.1 GCA_029859505.1 Lysobacterales bacterium
CAGCAGAGAACAACTCTTCACAGACCCGCACATGGTCATCCATCGAACCGCCGACATCCAGGAACAGCAGCACCTTGGTGGCATTGTGACGCTCCGGAACCATCTTGATATCCAGCAGACCCGCGTTCTTTGCAGTGGACTCGATGGTGTCCGGTAAATCCAGTTCATCAGCGGCGCCCTCTCGGGCAAAACGTCTCAGGCGCCTCAACGCCACTTTCATGTTACGTGTACCCAACTCCAGCGTGTCATCCAGGTTTCGAAACTCACGCTTGTCCCAGACTTTCACCGCACGGCGATGACGTGAGCCCTCCTGTCCGATACGGACACCTTCCGGGTTGTAACCATGGGCGCCAAACGGTGAGGTACCACCCGTGCCAATCCATTTGCTGCCGCCCTGGTGACGTTCCTTTTGTTCTTCCAGTCGCTGTTTAAGCGTTTCCATCAGCTTCTCCCAGCCACCCAGTGCCTCTATTTGCGCCTTCTCTTCCTCGCTAAGCCCCAGTTCGATCTGTTTGCGTAACCATTCCTCAGGAATATCGGCTTCGTGCTGCCCAAATAAATTTTCGATACCCTTGAAGTGGGCCGAAAACACCCGGTCGAAACGGTCGTACTGTGATTCATCCTTTACCAGGCAGGCGCGCGAAAGGTAGTAAAACTGCTCGACATCAAAGTGGATAACCCGCTTTTTCAACAACTCCAACAGGGTCAGAAACTCGGTAATGGATACCTTGAGCCCCCCTGCCCTGAGCTGAAAGAAAAAATCGACCAACATGTTATTTAGCGCTGATTACGTTGATTGAGAAATATCAGGCGTTCAAATAAATGTACATCCTGCTCATTCTTCAACAATGCCCCGTGCATGGGCGGCAGGGATTTTCGCCTGTCATCACTCGCCAGGGCCTCTATTGGTATATCCTCGGCCAGCAGCAGCTTAAGCCAGTCGAGCAGCTCAGAGGTCGATGGCTTTTTCTTCAAACCGGCTACCTCACGCAGTTCATAAAACGCATTCAATGCCTCGCTTAATAGCTCTTTTTTGAGACCCGGGTAATGTACATCGACGATTTCACCCATCGTTTCCTTGTCCGGGAACCGGATATAGTGGAAAAAGCAGCGGCGCAAAAACGCATCCGGTAACTCTTTTTCGTTGTTACTGGTAATCACGATGATCGGGCGGTGTTTTGCAACGACGGTCTGGTGGGTTTCGTAGACATAAAACTCCATCCTGTCCAACTCCCGCAGCAAGTCGTTGGGAAATTCGATATCAGCCTTGTCAATCTCATCGATCAACAATACCGGTTGGATGTCCTGTTCAAATGCCTCCCACATCGGGCCCTTGACGATGTAGTTGGCGATATCGTGTACCCGTTCGTCGCCGAGTTGTGAGTCCCTGAGCCTGGCGACCGCATCGTACTCATATAAACCCTGCTGGGCCTTGGTGGTCGACTTGACATGCCATTGCAGTAATGGACGATCCAGACCACGGGCGACTTCCTCGGCCAGTTGTGTTTTACCGGTTCCAGGCTCGCCCTTGATGAGTATCGGACGACCCAGTGTCACGGCGGCGTTGACAGCGGTTGTCAGGTCTTCGGTAGCGACATACCGGTCGGTACCGGAAAAGCGTAAATCGGACATGGTGAGCGGCCTTCTGGGAAAACCCTATTTTAACCCGAGTATAGTCTCAACCTCACACTAGTAACCCTTTTCGATATCCACCACAGACAGCATCGGTTCACCGTTGACATAACGTCTGATGTTTTCTTTTAACATCAGGTACAAGCGGTCACGACCCTTGTCGGAACGCCCTGCGGTATGGGGTGTGATAATCACCCCGGGCATGGCCCACAGGGGATGTCCTTTGGGCAAAGGCTCCGGGTCGGTTACATCCAATCCTGCCCCGCCGATGCTACCGGTCTTCAGCGCAACCACCAGGTCATCCGTAACCGTGCTACCACCACGTCCTACCGAAATAAAGAAAGCTTTGGGTTTCATCGCATCGAAAAATGCTGCGTTGAAAATTCCCCGTGTCTGGTCGGTTAACGGTACCGTGTTGATCACCACATCCGCCCTGGCGGCCAACTCGTTCAATTCATGCGACAGCCCCACGTATTCCACATACTCCGGTCCCTCACGCCGACTATTCCGGGTAGCGATTACCGTCATCCCCAAACCGTGACCGCGCTTTGCAGCCTGTGTACCGATACCACCCAAACCCACCACCAGTAATGTCCGGCCTGCAAGTTCAAGGTGATCGGCCCTGTCAAGCTGTGCTTCCCGCTTCCATTCGCCCGATAACTGGTTGGCATAATAGATATCCATCCCCCTGGCCAACATCAGCATCATGGCAATGGCATGTTCTGCGAGCGCCGGTGAGCCAATGCGTTGGCCATTGGTTAACAACTTGTTTCCACTTTTCATGGTCGGGTTTGCAACACAGCGCTCAACACCTGAAGAATAGACCTGAACCCAGAACAAACCGGGTGACCTTGCCAGCATTTCCTCATCACAAAAACCCAGTACCGCCTGGGCATCGATAGCCTCTTTCCTCGCCTGTGCCACGCTTTCAACCATCACGAACTCAACACCGGGAGCAACCGCCTGATACTCAGCCAAAGAACCGGGGCGCGTCCATCCCACCACGATTTTGCTGGGTGGACTCCACCCGGGTAGGTCCCGGGAAGCAATCGCTGATTCACGCAATCCCAGGTCGATTATCAAATCATTGACTGCCGGATCAGCTATATATGTACCGGCTTGATCCGTGGCGTCAGCCAGTGCAACAAAAGAAACAAAAACCAAAGCCAAAAATAAATTGGATTTGAGCATCATCAAACTCCCTTAAGCATTTGGCAAATGTTAACAGCTACACGTGAAGGGCAACAATCGGGCGGGAACAAAAAAATCCCGCCGGCATTCACCGACGGGATTTTTGACTAACAACAGAAAAAACTACTTGGAATAACGCGCTTTGAACTCTGCAGCGGCCTTTTGCCGTTTGGCCTTTTCTGCCGGGTCCAGTTTATCCAGGTACCACTTGTGGTTGTCTGAATTCAAAACCTCGTCCAGCTTGGCCTGCAAGGCCTCTGCCTCGGCCACTTTGCCGTTTTCCATACCTTCAGCGATCAAGTGCTCAAGCTCAGGCACCATCTTGGTGTAGAAATGCTTGGCCAGATCGTAGGTACCATGCCAGTGCGTATAATCCGGTCCTTGCATAGAAGCTGCGTGACGCGCACGACGACCCTCGTGGTGCCAAAGCTCAAACCAGATCCAGTCGATCTTGTTGCTGAACTTGGCAGGTTTAAGCAATGGTTTTGCCGCCTCCATCAGTTCGAGTCCCGGCAAGGCGTATTTGCCATTGTAGAGGTCAATCAACCCATCATACTGAATATAGAAAGCTTCAACATAGCTGTCACTGTGACAGGCCGAGCAAACGTCCTTCATGTTGTCACGACGGGTTTCCCAACTAACACTGGCACTTGCCAGACCCATCTTGGCATCGGACTTCTCGGGCCGTATGGAAACCGCCGGACGATTGTTCCAGCTAATACGTGAACCCACATCATGTGTAACCGGCTGTTTGCGGGTCGCGCTCATATGACAGGTCGAACAGGTGGGCGCGGCGTCGTAGTCCACACCAACCACCCACTTGGAACTGTCGAGATTCATCTTGTCCTTGTTGGCATGAAAAGCAATACCGTGCTTGGACTCTTCATAGATTTCGATTTGCGGGTGATCGGGGCCCATATGGCATTTACCGCAGTTCTCCGGGTTTCGGGCCTGCTCTATGGAAAATGCATGCCTTGAGTGGCAGGCTGAACAGGCGCCTTCGGTACCATCCGGGTTAATCCGGCCAATTCCGGTGTTTGGCCAGGTTGCAGGGTCAAGCCTGCCACCTTCGAGAACCTTGACCACCGAGCCATGACACTGCCAGCAGCCATTGACCGCAGCAGCGGAGTTACCACCGGGAAAGCCCTCGGTAACCAGCCCGTTATTACCCTCAACAACCTCGGCCAGCAAGTTATCCAGTGAACCAAGAATTCGGGCGGCTTTGGCGTGGTGTGACTCCGTCATCTCATTCACGGCTGCCTCGTGACAGTTTGCACAATCGCCGGGGGAGACAATGATCGAAATCAGTTTCTTCTGATGCATGAATGCATCGGCATCACCTTCCTCCGCCGCATGGCACTCATAACACCCGACATTCGCCCCGTGGTGCTTACTGCTGCCCCATTGCTGCACAATGGATGGTGTTTTCCGCTCGTGACAGCCAAGACACTTGACTGACTCCTCGGACATGACCTTCGGAAGCGTTCTGACAGAGGCCATCGCCAAACCCTGAAACATTATCAGGACCAACAGAACTAATATGATCTTTGCGACATTTTTCATACGATCCTCCAATTGTTGATAAACCATGATAAAACTCAATTCGCTGTTGACAAATGTACTACCGCCCCCTCTTACTGCACTTCCTTTTCTATTGGTGTAATGTGCAGTCTTGAGTACGCCTGTTCCAATCGATTCCAGTTTATATGGAATATCAAGATATGCGATGCGCCATTGGTCTAATTTAGAGAAATCTAAAATGAACAAAACCACCGTCAAACGCTGGACAAAAATCAGCCTGCGCACCTTGCATTTACTGGCGGTAGCCGGTGTTGGTGGCGGTATTCTGTTTGGCTTGGAAAAGGATTTATGGCTCAGCTACTGGTGGTTGGCACTGGTGAGTGGTGTATTGATGATGTTGATCGACATTGCCTCTAACCCGGTATGGTTAGTCCAGGTTCGTGGATTGGTTATCTATCTGAAACTCATTTTGCTGGCTTTTATCGGTAGCAACGCTTCTCTTGATGGTTTTTTGCTGGTTTTAATTATTATTATTTCCGGCATCATCTCACATGCACCTGGCCAACTCAGGTATTACTCTGTTTACCATAAAAAGGTTATATCTTCTGCTAGCGATTCAAAGGGTTAAAGAACTTATTTTAGGTACTATATCAATTAGTATAATGCAATACAAAAACCAAGAAAAACTGCTGGATATCCTGGAATCTTCCCTGCACACAGATCCCGTCAGGCCGGTACTTGATCTTGCCTGTGGTACCGGTCGTAGCGGTCTGAAGCTTGCGGAACGGAATATTCCGGTGGTATTTGCCGACCGGTCATCTGCTGCCTTGGCGGAAGTGGAGCTATACCTCTCGAAGGGAAAGCTGCCTGGTAGTGTATGGCGGGTCGACCTGGAAAAAGCAGGCATCAACCCGTTTGAATGTCAGGTTTTCAGTGCAGTTGTTTGTTTTCGCTACCTGCACCGCCCGCTATTCCCATACCTCCTCAATGCAGTAATGCCCGGCGGCCTGGTTATTTATGAGACATTTACCACCGGCAATCGCTTCTACGGACGGCCGAACAACCCTGATTTTCTACTTGAACCGGAAGAATTGAAATCGTGGTTTCAAAACTGGGACATTCTCCACTATTACGAGGGAGTTAAGCATGATCCGGACCGCGCCATCGCGCAGATTATTGCCAAGAAACCCGAGGTCGACGCAAATACTATGAAGCAGAATTCTTGCACCTCCGTCTGACAGCCCTCCCGGTTAACCATGCCTCCCAAGCTTTTCATGGGCGAGCGCAGCAACGGCCAAATCACCCAGGGCGACAGAGCGAAATACAAAAGCAGTTCGTTCCATGGGGTTGGATCGCCCCGCTACCTTGCCATTAACCAGTTCTGAAATGTCCCCGTCGATCAGGTCCGTCCCAAGCATCGGTTTATGCATTGCCGTTTCCTGTTTACGGTCATAGCGCTTTTTTGGAATAATACTTCAACGGGTTGTTTCCTTTGGCATTGGCCAGGTATCCGCAACCCGGTAGCCTGCAGGCCACGGATCATCAGGATCTAACATCAACTGGTGGGTTCCAGTGATCCAGGCACGGCCTGATACAGCAGGAATGATTGCCGGTTTCCCGTCCAAAAGTGTTGTTGATCCAATACCGCAGACAAATTCTGAACCTATTATTGATCGCGCCCGGTAAACATCCCCTACACCCATCCTGCCCTCGGCGTGCAATACCGCCATGCGGGCGGAACAGCCGGTACCCGTGGGTGAACGGTCCACCTTGCCAGGGCGAATGGACACGGCGTTGCTGCCGGTAAGTTCACCGTTCTTCTCAGTTAAAGGTCCGGCAAACTGGCAGAATGAAATGTGATTCCAGTCCGCATTCAAGGGGTGTTTGAACCCCAGTTGTTCGTTAGCGGCAGCCGTGATCCTGACCCCGGTTTCTGCAAGGTCGCGGGCATTTTCGGGCTCAATACCGATTCCAACTGCTTTCGATTCAACAATGACGAAACTGTCACCACCGTATGCGGTATGTACCATCAGTGTTCCGATCCCCGGAACTTCCAGCGCTACGCCCAGTTTATCCACGAATGACGGCACATTGGTGATAGTGATGCGCTGGGCTTTACCGTCCCTGCAGGCGGCATGAACTTTAACCAGTCCACCGGGCGCTTCCAGCAACAGCCTGGTTTCCGGTTCAGTCATCGTAATAATACCTGTCTCCAGAAGAACCGTGGCCACGCACATCGAATTCGAACCCGACATCGGTGGAGTATCTGCAGGCTCCATGATGATCATGCCCATCTGAGCGCGTGAGTCTTTTGGCGGCACCAACAGGTTGACATGCCGGAACACACCACCACGGGGCTCGTTCAGTACGAAGCGGCGCAATCTGTCATCCTGCTCAATAAATTTACGTTGCTCCCATAGTGTGTCACCCGGCGGTGGTGCCACCCCGCCAACTATGACGTCACCCACTTCCCCCTCTGCATGACAACTGACTATATGGACGATTTTGTTTGTTCTCATAATGCAGGCTCACACCGCTATGCTGTAAAATTTCACCTGATGATACCAATACTTTATTCCTTTCGCCGTTGTCCTTATGCGATAAGGGCCAGAATGGCCCTGAGCTATGCCGGTGTCACGGTGGAGCTACGTGAAATCCTGCTCAAAGATAAACCCACTTCCATGCTGCAGGCATCCGCGAAGGGTACCGTTCCTGTTCTTGTTCTACCCGATAACAGTGTCATTGATGAAAGTGCCGAGGTTATGATGTGGGCGCTTGACCAGCAGGACTCAGACAGTTGGTGGCAGAACGATCTCGCGAACGAAACCATCGCACTCGTAAAAGAGAACGATTTCGTTTTTAAAAAACACCTTGATCACTACAAATATGCTGACCGGCACCCCGAACATCCAGTCATTTTTTATCGCACAGCGGCAGAGAAATTCCTGCGGACACTAGAGCAAAGACTTGCGCGAGAACGCTTTCTGATGGATGCACAACTCACCTTCGCAGATGTAGCGATATTCCCGTTTATACGGCAGTTTGCTTTTGTAGATAAAGCCTGGTTTGACCGGGCACCCTACCCCAAACTACAAACCTGGCTGCAAGCTTTTCTTGAATCGGATCTGTTTTTGGATGTTATGAAAAAACTCCCCACATGGTGTGAGAACCCCAGCTATGAATGAAGAATGCCTTACCCTGAAAATTGAAAACGATATCGCTTTTGTCACACTTAACCGCCCTGACAAGCGCAACGCCCTTGATATGACGATGTTCAGAAGTATCGACAACGTCAGCCGCCAACTGAAGAAAAACAGGAAAATCAGGGCAGTCATCGTAAAGGCCAATGGCGAGGACTTTTGCAGCGGCCTGGATATCAAGTCTGTTTTGAGCCAGAAATCTTCCGCCATGTCATTACTGGCCAAATGGCTACCCGGCCAGGCCAACCTGGCACAACGGGTTTCTTACAACTGGCGCAAGATCCCGGTACCAGTCATCATGGTAATCCACGGTCGATGCTGGGGCGGTGGTTTACAGATTGCACTCGGAGCCGATTTTCGATTTGCCACCAGTGACGCGACATTTTCCATCATGGAGGGCAAATGGGGCTTGATCCCTGATATGGGCGGCAATCTGGTGCTGAGAGAAATCGTCAGTAAGGATGTCGCTCTGCAGCTGACGATGACCGCCGAGGTCATCTCGGCTCAGAAGGCGCTGGAATGCGGTTTGATCACCCAGGTAAGTGAGAACCCCATCGAACAGGCGATGCAATTGGCCGGGCAAATTGCTGAACGCTCACCCGATGCAGTGGCTGCCATCAAAAAACTTTATCAGCAAAACTGGTTCAAGGCCGAGTGGAAAATGCTTGCCAAAGAAAGCTACTACCAGGTAAAAATCCTAATGGGTAAGAATCAAAAAAAGGCGGTAAAGAGGCAATCAAAGCCCGAAGAAAACATAAAGTATATTGATAGAAATAGATGGTAAAGTATTGTTGTTTAATGTTTTTAACTGTGTTTTTTACTCATTAAACAATTCTCGGCAGGCCTCATACACCGGCTGCGGCTCGAGCCCAAACATGCAACGGTTATATGAACATTGTTTTTGAGCCGGCGTGTTAATACATGGCTGACAATCCACACCACTAAGCAGCACACGATGCGATACTTTACTGGAGTATGGACCAGTGAGCTCAGGGTTGCTGGGGCCGAATAATGCAAGCACGGGAGTACCGAGCGCCATGGCCAGATGCATGGTGCCCGTATCCACTGTAATCAGACCTTTCGCATTTAGCAGTGCAGTAGCCAGACCCGGAATCGAACTGCCAAACAAGGAATGCACACCTGGCAATTGCAAAAGTGATTCGAAATATGGCTGCTCGTCATGGGTGCCATTGATGAGCACTGATAACCCATCTGAGCCATTGAGCAGCCCGATCAGCTTCTGCCAGTGCGCTGCCGGCCAGCCACGGTGACTTCTATACCCGGATCTTTGTACTCCCGAGAAACCGGGATTGATCACTACATAAGCTGAATCAGGCAGAGCTGTCAAATCCGTCGCATCCAACTTCAACTGTAGCGAGGTGTCAGAGGCATTGGTAACGTCCGGCCCCAGTATCTCGGCATAAATGGACTTCTCTGTATCCACACAGTGCCTGTTTGGGCGGTGCTGTGTGTCTTTTAGTGGCCGTCCACAGAACTCGTGGTGATGAGCAAACTTGATAAAGTCGTCACACTCCCTGCCGCACTCCAGGTTGATAACGAGGTCATAGGGAAAATCACGGGAGTGTTGTTCAATCTCGCGTTTTACACGATGAAATCGCCATGGCGTACTTCGATGAGCAATAGAGAAAACCTTGTTGACCCGGGAATCCAGTTCCAGGATGTAAGCTGATGCACCGGGACTGGCCGCAAAATCAATGGATACAGCTGGACCAAAGGCCTGATAAAGGGCCTCGATAACCGGTGTTGCCATGATGGTATCGCCAAAACGGCCGATACGCACTACCAGCACTCGCTGCATCAGAAGATTTCCGGCACAAACTCCTGGTCTTCCATCGGCGGTCGCACATAGCCCACCGTTGGCTGGGGTCGCTCTGTTAAGTCGATATGCGTCGGCGTCAGGTCCTGGTAATCAACCAGGCTCAGCAAATGCGAAATACAGTTCAAACGGGCATGCTTCTTGACATCAGAGTTAACCACGAACCAGGGCGCCTGCTTGATATCAGTATGTGCAAACATGACATCCTTGGCTCTTGAATATTCCTGCCATTTATTTCTGGATTCGAGATCCATCGGGCTTAGCTTCCAGCGTTTTGTCAAGTCATGGAGGCGGGCCTGAAAACGTCTTTCCTGCTCCTGGTCACTGACAGAAAACCAGTATTTAATCAACAGGATACCGCTACGAACCAACATCCGTTCAAACTCCGGACATGAGCGTAAAAATTCTTCATATTCACCCGGCGTACAAAACCCCATCACCTTCTCCACACCGGCCCGGTTATACCAGCTACGATCCATGATCACCATTTCTCCTGCGGCCGGAAGATGAGCAGCATAACGTTGAAAATACCATTGGGTTTTCTGTCTTTCCGTTGGTGCCGGCAACGCCGCCACTCGACAGGTTCTCGGATTCAGGGGTTCTGTAATTCTCTTGATGGTGCCACCCTTCCCCGCAGCATCCCTTCCTTCAAAGATCACAACGATTTTCAAACCCTTGTGTTTAATCCACATCTGCAACTTGACGAGTTCGACCTGTAAGCGGATGAGCTCCTGTTCATACACCCTTTTTTTTATGGTTCCCCTTGTGGTGTATTTTTCACCTCGCTTGACGTGTCTCTTCGCGGATTTTTGTATCATGATTGCTCCTTCATGTTGCAAATTTTGGATATCGGGTAGCCCGGTACGACATGATCTTGCCTAGGATACAAAGCATGAATCAGATACTCCAGCGGAAACCCTTGAATTGTCACTAATATAGATGTATTTCCAACAATCTTTCGCTACAGTCAACGCGCCTCAAAGTATTTTTTCAAGTAAAATGTAAATGTGTTACGACCATTTTCACCAGTTTTCACACGGTTCATCAGAGACCTATAATGTCCCGAATTAAATCTGCCAGTGATCCGCTCATCAAGCAACTCCGGTCCATTCTGCCGGAGTCATGCATCGTTTCCGACCCCGTCTCCATGAAACCCTATGAATGTGACGGCCTAAGCGGGTATCGCCAAATGCCAAGAGTTGTTGTCCTGGCCGATTCGGTCGAGCAGGTGCAGGCGGTGATGAAACTCTGCCAGAGAACCGGCACACCGATAGTACCGCGTGGTGCCGGTACCAGCCTTTCCGGTGGTGCCATGCCACATAAGAACGGTGTTGTTCTCTCTCTCGCCAGACTTAACAGAATTTTGCAAATTGATGAGCAAAGCCGCACGGCAACCCTGCAGCCCGGTGTACGTAATTTGCAAATATCAGATGCTGTACAACATCTTGGCCTGTACTACGCACCCGACCCGTCATCACAGATCGCCTGCACTATTGGCGGCAACGTCGCAGAAAACGCCGGTGGTGTGCATTGCCTGAAATACGGTCTTACCGTGCACAATATTCTGCAGGTCAAAATGGTTGGCCTTGATGGCGAACTGGTTACCTTCGGTAGCACGGCACTCGACACACCGGGCTATGACCTCCTGGCCCTGATGATGGGCTCTGAAGGCATGCTGGGGCTGGTCGTTGAGGTGGTCGTAAGATTACTGACAAGACCGAGATTGGCCCGCGTATTGATGGCGGCCTTCGATGATATTGAGAAAGCCGGTAACGCGGTGGCCGGAGTCATCGCTGCGGGGGTCATACCTGCAGGTTTTGAAATGATGGATCAGGCGGCCATCCAGGCTGCTGAAGACTTTGTAAAAGCGGGCTATCCGACCGATGCAGCCGCCATACTGCTGTGCGAACTCGATGGTACAGAAGAGGAAGTGAGCACCCAGATCGGCAAAGTAGATGCGCTCTTGGCATCTGCCGGCGCAACCGAAATCAGTCTCGCAAGTGACGAAATTGAACGCGTAAGATTCTGGTCCGGGCGCAAGAATGCTTTCCCGGCGATGGGCCGGATCTCTCCTGATTATTATTGTATGGACGGCACCATTCCACGTAAGGAACTCGGAAACGTGCTAACCCGGATTTCCCGGCTTTCAGAGAAATATGGATTAAGGGTCGCCAACGTCTTTCATGCCGGTGACGGCAACTTGCACCCGCTGATTCTATATGATGCCAATAAGCCAGGTGAATTTGATAAAGCAGAGGAATTCGGTGGCGAAATCCTGGACCTGTGTGTCGCGGTCGGCGGTACGATCACGGGCGAACATGGAGTAGGCGTAGAGAAAGTCGACCGGATGTGTGTGCAGTTTGATGATGCATCCCTGGCGCAATTCCAGGCGGTCCGCCGGGCTTTCGATCCTGACGGTCTATTAAACCCTGACAAGGCAGTACCCACACTGGCACGTTGTGCAGAATTCAATGCCATGCATGTACATCATGGTGAACTCCCTCACCCGCATCTGGAACGCTTCTGATGACAG
>JAOUCZ010000097.1 GCA_029859505.1 Lysobacterales bacterium
GGAAACTTTGGGGGCCGCGATTATTACTGGCATTGATAACCTATTTCCTGGTCAATATCACCTGGGTGTTTTTCCGTGCGCAGGATTTCGCCACCGCCTGGCGGATGATCGACACCATGCTGACACTGAACATGGATGGCAAGAAAGTATTACCGACGATCGACGTATTACAGGTCATCGGCGTGACCGTTGCCATGCTGGCCATACACTGGTTTATGCGTAACCGCTATTTACACGAGGTCGCCACGGCGCTGCCACGCTGGTTACTGGCTGGTGCCTGGGGTGTCATGTTGTGGCTTATCATCATTACACAGGGGCAAAGCAATGCCTTCATCTACTTCCAGTTCTGATATGAGTGGCTTAAAAGCAGAAGCCGTTTACGAGCGCCCGGTACCGGTATTGGGTCGCAGCGCCTTAATGGCCTTGCTGGTCACGGCTATGTTGATGGTTGCCTGGGAATTCTGGGTCCGCAGCGAAGGCGTGACACCTTCCTACCGTAATTCAGACGGCCAGTGGGTGGAACAGCGCCGCCGGATCAACCAGGGGGCCGGTGACGGTTGGGTATTTACGGGTTCATCACGCGTGCTGTTTAATACGCAACTTTCGATATGGGAGCGCCTCGACAAACGGCGTCCTGTGCAACTTGCTCTTGAGGGAACCAGCCCGGTGACCGTTCTTGAAGGGCTGGCAGATGATGAGGACTTTACCGGCAAGGTCATTGTCGGTGTTGCGCCCGGTCTTTTCTTTTCAGGTTACGAACTTCGCCGCAGGGCGATTGACCGCTATCAGGATGAGACACCCACGCAATGGTTTGGCAACCGGGTCTCGATGCTGGTAGAGCCCTATCTCGCTTTCTACCACAATGATTTCGCCTTGCCGGCAATTTTACGACGGCAATCGCTTCCCGCACGTGAGGGTGTTGTGTTCGATCTTGAAGTACGCAAACTCATGGATATGGAGCGCGACCGGAATTCCCGTCTGTGGGACAGACTTGTCTATGATGAGGCGTATCGTGAGTTGGCAAAAAAAATCTGGGCGCAGAACTGGATGCCACTGGCTGACCTGCCGCCACCCGTGCAGGAAGGTCTTCTCGAATCCAGAACCAAACAACTGGATCGTGCCGTCGCAGCAACCAAGACCTTACAGGCAAAGGGAGCTGAAGTTATTTTTGTTCAAATGCCTTATGAAGGCCATTACGCTGTCGCCGAAATTGACATTGCTCCACGTGACCTGACATGGGATGTATTGCTTGAGCAGACCGGTGCACTGGGTCTACACTTTGAAGATCACGAGGAAATGCAGGGTTACTGGTTGCCGGAATGGTCACATATGACCGGTAAGGAAGCCGATCGTTTTACAGAAGCGTTTTACGGCCTGGTGCAGCGCGAACTTGCTGCCCGTAAGGCAGTTGGAGAGAATCAATGAATATTTTGGTTGCTGTAGACCTGTCACCGGCGTCCTCGAGCGTCGTTGAGGCCGCTGGCAGAGTGGCAAAACTCACCGGGGCTAAAGTGTACGTGCTGCATGCCGCTGAACCTGAGCCGGACTTCGTTGGTTACGATGCCGGCCCGGAAGTGGTTCGTACCCAGGTTGCCCAGGAGTTACGTCGTGAACATCGTGATGTCCAGACGCTTGCTGAGAAATTGCGTAATGACGGTCTCGATGCGACAGCACTACTGGTTCGGGGCCCCACCGTCGAGACGACCCTAAAAGAAGCGGACAATCTGGAAGCGGAACTCATCGTGGTTGGAACCCATGGTCACGGTGCGGTATATGATGTGCTGATCGGTAGTTATTCTGCCGGTATTATCCGTAAGTCAAAACGACCGGTACTGGTCGTTCCCATTCGAGATAACTGATTTTTTCCTAAACTGATTCCTGAAGTTTAAAGAAAAACCATGAAAACTGGTCTAGACTTGTTATAGGTCTAACAAAGTCAATGACTTGCGTTGCAGGTCTATTCTAATTAGAAAAGGTGCGGTTTTTGGCAGGCTTCCGCTATAAGGCATTCATCAGTTACAGCCACACGGACGAACACTGGGCCCGTTGGCTTCAACACGCCCTGGAAAGTTACCGGGTTCCTAAAGTGCTGGTCGGGAAACGCACCGGTTTCGGTGAGATTCCAGCACAGCTGGGATCTGTTTTTCGAGACCGTGAGGATCTGTCTTCAGCAACCAAAATATTCATTGAGCAAGCGGCCGGTCAGGAGTTGTGATCTGGCCGCACTGGCAGTACGTCAGGCCGTGATGCGTGGAGATTTGCTTGTGGCAAAATCCCATAATGACTATTTATTTGATAAAAACTACCGTGAGCCAGGTTATCTCCGTTTTTGTCAGGCTTATGGTTTATGTAAGTGAGCTGCTTTCACTACCAAACCTGAAGTCACTTCATCGGATTATTCGGATGCTCAGTCCAGTTCAGGTAGGGCAGGCCGTTATCGACTTCATTCATGCTGATGCATTTGGGAACCGGGCAGACCAGGTAGCAGAGATTACAACCGACGCATTCCTCATCAATCACCGTGTAGGTACGCTTACCATTTTCGTCTTTGGAAGCACTGATGGCCTGGTGTGAGGTGTCCTCACAGGTAATATGGCACAGGCCGCACTCGATACACGTTTCCTGATCGATGGCGGCGATGGTCTTGTAGTTCAGATCAAGATACTGCCAGTCGGTGACGTTCGGAATGGCGGCACCACGGAAGTCCTCCAGGGTGGCGTAACCCTTTTCATCCATCCAGTTATTCAGTCCATCCACCATGTCATCAATGATGCGAAAACCGTAACGCATCGCTGCCGTACAGACCTGCACACTGCCACAGCCCAGTGAAATGTACTCCGCCGCATCACGCCAGTCGCCGATACCGCCAATGCCCGAGATGGGCAGGTTCCTGGTGTGCGGGTCGCGGGCAATCTCGGAAACCATGCTCAGCGCGATGGGTTTAACCGCCGGCCCGCAATATCCGCCGTGAACACCTTTGCCTGCCACCGTTGGAGTCGGTGCCATGATATCCAAATCGATGGAGACGATGGAGTTAATCGTGTTGATCAGTGATACGGCATCTGCACCACCGTCAAAGGCTGCACGGGCCGGCCGCCTGATATCTGAAATATTGGGTGTCAGTTTAACGAATACCGGCAAATCTGTGTGTACCTTGCACCATTCGGTTACTTCCTGAATGTACTCCGGAACCTGACCAACGGCGGCGCCCATACCGCGTTCGCTCATACCGTGCGGGCAACCGAAATTGAGTTCAACGCCATCACAGCCGGTCTGCTCCACTTTCTTCAGGATATCCTTCCAGGCTTGCTCGGTGCAGGGAACCATCAGTGAAACAACCAGTGCCCGGTCCGGCCAGGCCTTTTTGACCGCGGTAATTTCATCCAGGTTGATCTGTAGTGGACGGTCGGTGATTAACTCGATGTTGTTAAAGCCCATCATGCGCTGGCCGTTGAAATCCACCGAGCCGTAGCGCGAACTGACATTGACGATCGGCGGGCCGTCTTCGCCCAGGGTTTTCCAGACTACACCGCCCCAGCCTGCCTCAAAGGCCCTTTCGACATTGTAGCGTTTGTCCGTGGGTGGCGCGGAGGCCAGCCAGAACGGGTTTGGGGAGGAGATTCCGGCAATTTTACAACTAAGATCAGCCATGATTCAGGTACTCATTCATGCTTGTGGCGGCGATTTTGCCGTCCTGTACCGCAGTGACGGTCAGGTCCTTGCCCGCTGTGCAGTCACCACCTGCCCATACATCCGGCAGACTGGTGTGTTGAGACTCATCCACCTTGATTCGTCCATGCGATATTTCAGGTGTTTCCTCACCATCAAGCGGTGTGGCATCCAGTGCCTGGCCGATCGCTTTGAATAGCTGGTCTGCCGGCAAAACAAATTTTTCACCGCTGCCGGTTAATCGACCATCGGCATCGTTTTGGGTGTATTCAAATTCAACAGCGTTCAGTTGATCATCAAGGGTCAGAATGCGATGGGGTTTTGCATGCGTGCGAATCAGTACACCATTGGTCTGGGCCACTTGTTGCTCATACTCGGTGGCACCCATTTCATCCAGCCCACGGCGATAAACCATGGTGACCGATTCCGCACCCAGTTTCTTTATTTGAACTGCCATATCAATGGCCGTGTTACCACCACCGATTATGATTACCTGGCGGCCGACAGGCAGTGTAGACAGGTCTTCCTGGCGTATGAGTTCAATAAAATCAACGGCATTGTGAGCACCATCGACTGCTTCATTTTCCAAACCCAATGCGTTGACGGCATTATGACCGAGACCGATAAATACGGCGTCGTAATCCCGCCGCAACTCAGCCAGCTCAAAATCTTTACCAAGTGTCTTGCCGGTCATTATGTTGATACCGCCAATGTCGAGAATATAGGCGATTTCCCTGGCAGCCCGGTCATCCAGCATTTTATAAGCGGCGAGCCCGTACTCGTTTAGCCCTCCGGGCTTATCACGTGATTCGTATAGGGTCACTTCATGACCGAGCATCGCCAGGCGGTGTGCACAGGACAAACCTGCGGGCCCGCCACCCACTACCGCGGCTTTCTTGCCACTTTGAGGTGCACGCTGGAAAAGTTGAATCCAGTTTTCCAATACATGATCCGTGGCGTAACGTTGCAACTGCCCGATTACCACGGGCTTTTCCTCGGCGGTCTTTTTAACACAAACCTGTTCGCACAATTCTTCAACAGGGCAGACATTGCCGCAGGTGTTACCCATGATGTTCTCGCTAAGGATGGTATTGGCCGCACCCTTCACATTGCCGCTTGCGATCTTGCGGATAAACCCCGGAATATCGATGTCGGTGGGGCAGGCTTCGGTACAGGGCGCGTCATGGCAGAAAAGGCAGCGAGCGGATTCCTGGATAGCCTGAAGTTCAGTTAACGGTGTATGCAGCTCGGAATAATTCCGGCTGATTTCTTCAGGATCCAGGCGTGCGCAACGGATATCAATACTCATCAGACACGATTCCTCATCAATACATAATAAACCAGGCTGGAAATGCCAAGACCGATAAACCAGGCATAGTTATACAGGTCTACAACAAAGCCGCTGCCGGAATACAGACCGACATTGGCCAGGAAGCCCGGGATGTTGGGTAAAACACCAATCACCAATGCAATGATTGCCACCGGGTTAACACCGGCGTAAATCCCTTTGCTTCGGTACAGGTCTTCTACGTTAAGTTCAGTTTTCCGGATCAGGAAATAGTCGACAAGAATTATGCCGATCACGGGTCCCAGCAGGGCTGAGTAGCCGATGAGCCAGGTGAAAATATAACCGCTGGGATCAGCAATCAATTTCCACGGCATGATCAGGATACCGATGATACCGGTGATATAACCACCACGTTTGAAGTCGATCTTCGACGGCATCATGTTGGAAAAGGCATTGGCCGGACCCACCACGTTGGCGGCCGCATTGGTCGAAATGGTAGCGATAATAACCGCGATCATTGAGAAGAATACCAGCGTGTGGGATTCAAATCGCCGCACCAGGACAACCGGGTCCCAGATAGCTTCGCCGAAGATGATGATGGTCGCACTGGTAACGGCCACGCCAATAAAAGCAAACAGGGTCATGGTGCTTGGCAAGCCGGATAGTTGTCCAACAACCTGTGCACGCTGACTACTGGCGTAGCGGGTAAAATCGGAAATATTCAGGGTCAGAGTAGCCCAGAAACCAACCATGGCGGTCAGGCTGGGCCAGAATAGATTCCAGAACTCAGAGGAATTCTCGAACTTGGAACCGGCCTGCAGCATCGGGCCGAAACCGTTGGCGCCCTGGTAGGCCCAGGCCAGCAGGGCCAGGCCGCAGAGCAGCAGGAAGGGCGCAGCCACATGCTCAAGGATACGGATTGAATTGATGCCCTTCCAGATCAACCAGATATTCATCGCCCAAAACAACATGAAACAGATGAACTGGATCAGGCTTACACCGACCCATTCCGGCATCATGGCAGGCCCATCTGCTATCACGGGCCATATAATTAATACGATCGTATAAATGGCGGCGCCTCCGATCCAGGTCTGTATACCAAACCAGCCGCAGGCGACAATGGCGCGTAACAGGGATGGGATGTGTGAGCCGCGCACACCGAATGACGCACGTGCAAATACCGGAAACGGAATACCATATTTTGTCCCTGCATGACCCGAAAGGGACATCGGTATAAAAACGATCAGGTTTCCCAGCAGCACGGTCCACATAGCCTGCTGCCAACTCATACCGCCATCGATCAATGATGCCGCGATCATGTAGGACGGAATATTGACCGCCATACCCACCCAAAGAGTAAAGAAACTGATTGCCTTCCAATTGCGTTGAGCGGATGGAACCGGCGCTATATCCGCATTACTGAGATCCATGTCGGTATCCAGGTGGCTGACCAGGTGCTCCAGGCTCACGTGTCTATAGTTCCGTCAGCACACCGTAGGTTTCAGGCCGGCGGTCGCGATAGAACTGCCAGGTGTTTCGAACTTCCCGAATCAGGTCGAAGTCAAGGTCGGCGATGACCATCTCGTCTTCGGTTTCACTGGCCTGTGCCACGATCTGACCACGCGGGTCGGCGAAATACGATGAGCCATAGAAGCGCCCGATATTCCATGGTGCCTCTTCACCGACACGGTTGATGGCTGCAATGTAGTAGCCATTGGCCGCAGCATGGGCCGTCTGTTCGAGTTCCCACAGATATTGGGACAGGCCAGCGACGGTGGCAGAGGGATTAAACACGATTTCCGCACCATTTAAACCCAGGCAGCGGGCGCCATCCGGAAAGTGCCGGTCATAACAGATATACACACCAACCTTTCCATAAGCCGTGTCGAACACCGGGTAACCGAGGTTGCCGGGTTTAAAAAAGAATTTTTCCCAGAAGCCTGCAACCTGCGGAATGTGATTTTTGCGGTATTTTCCAAGATAGGTCCCGTCGGCATCAATCACTGCGGCGGTGTTGAAGTAGACCCCGGTCATATGCTCTTCATAAATGGGTACGACGATGACCATATTGTATTTGCGTGCGTATTCACACATGAGTTGTGTGGTCGGGCCATCGGGTATTGCTTCTGCCGCGTCATACCATTTGACGTCCTGTGATGGACAAAAATAAGGGCCGGTAAAAATCTCCTGGAAGCACAGCATTTGGACACCTTTCTCACCGGCCTCTTCAATGTAAGGAATATGTGCTTCAATCATCGCGGTTCGGTGTGCCTCTACGCTCTCATCACCATGCAGTTTATTGGCCATCTGGACGATCGCTGCTTTCACCATTCTAGACATAACATTTCTCTCCGTAGGATGGGTAACCTGTTACCCACCGTTTGCAGTATCGAATCTATCTGGTGGGTTAGAAAACAACCCACACTACGTTCTTGTTTCACCACTTATGGTCTTAAGTATAGGAACTAAATGGCGGACGTTTCAGATATTTGCCAAATCCTTCACCAACGAACGCCTTTCCTTCATCAATTGCAACGGTTCCGCGCAGGATGGTGGTGCGGGTCTTACCCTGGACTTGCCAGCCTTCATAGGCATTGTAATCAACGTTCATGTGATGGGTTTCAGCAGAAATCGTGTGTTCGGCCTCGGGGTCAAATATGACAATATCAGCGTCAGAACCAACCGCAATAGTGCCCTTGCGTGGGAAAAGGCCGAATATTTTGGCCGCACCTGTGGAAGACATTTCTACAAACTTGTTCAGCCCGATCCGGCCTTTTGCCACACCCTCGCTGTAAAGTAGTTCGAAGCGGTTTTCAATACCGGGAGCGCCATTTGGGATCTTCGAAAAGTTATCCTTACCCATGGCTTTTTGATCCATGCAAAACGGGCAGTGATCAGTGGCTACATGATGAACGAGGTTCTGGTTCATGCCGGCCCATAAGGCTTCCTGATCCTTTTTCTTGCGTAGCGGCGGGCTCATGACCACCTTGGCGCCTTCAAAGCCTTCTTTGAAATAAAAGGAATCATCCAGTAACAGGTATTGGATACAGGTTTCAACGTGTACTTTCTGGTTTCTCAGGGTGGCTGCCTTGACCTTTGCAAGGGTTTCCTCACAAGTGGTATGCACGATATAGAACGCGCAACCGGTTTCATAGGCCAGGTCTATTGCACGGCCGGCGGCCTCTGCTTCGCAAATGGCCGGTCGTGAGAGTACGTGGTACCTGGGCGCCGTATTGCCGGCTGCAAGGTTTTGCTGGATATTGCTGTCGATCATGTCACCGTTTTCGGTATGTGCAGTGACGATGCCGCCTAATTCAACCAGCTCCTGCATCAGTTCATACATTTGCCGGTCATCGACCATTAGTGCGCCCTTGTAGGCCATGAACACCTTGAATGAATTAATACCGTGGTCTTTTATGACGCTAGGAAGCTCTTTACGTGTGTCGTCATTAAAGTCCGTCACGGCGCAATGAAAGGCGTAATCTCCCACTGCGTGACCATCGGCTTTCTTATGCCAGTCTTCAATCGCGGCTTCGAGGCTATCGCCCTGGGTCTGAATGGCGAAATCAATAATGGTTGTTGTACCGCCGTGGAGACCGGCCAGTGTACCGCTTTCAAAAGAGTCACTGGCATGGGTGCCCATGAATGGCAATTCCATATGGGTATGGGCATCTATACCACCCGGGAAAAGATAACAGCCCATGGCATCGATCTCGCGGTCAGCCGAAACATCCAGCTGTGCACCAATCATGGAGATCAATTCTCCCTCGATGTATACATCGGCCTGGTAATGGTCAGTGGCGGTAACAATGGTACCGTTTTTGATTAACAATGAGCTCATGTGTGCCTCCCGAAAAGGGGTCAGGTTGATTAAACCTATACAAGGTTAATAGAGATCAGGGATTAGGCTTGACTCATCCTGACCCCTTTCTATTTGATTCAGGGTACCATGATAGAAGATAAATTCGCAGGGCGTCCAGATGGATCAATTTCTCAAAGCGGCATTTGATGAGGCTAACAAGGGTTTACAGGAGGGTGGTATCCCGATTGGCTCGGTGATAGTACACAGAGGAAATATTATCGGCCGCGGGCATAACCGCAGAGTTCAACAGGGTAGTGCCGTATTACATGGTGAAATGGATGCATTTGAAAATGCCGGGCGCCAGCCAGCCAGTGTGTATCGTGAGTGTACGCTGTACACGACCTTGTCACCCTGCTCCATGTGCAGCGGTGCAATATTGCTCTATGGCATACCGAGGGTGATTGTTGGGGAAAACCACACCTTTATGGGTGAGGAGGAATTATTACGCTCCCGGGGTGTGCTTGTTGAGGTGGTACAAGATCACGCTTGCGTACAAATGATGAAAGCCTTCATCACCGAACGACCGGACCTCTGGAATGAGGATATCGGTGCTACGTAAAGTGCCTGTCTTTGTTATGCACCCAATGGGGTGACGGGGACGATTATTCGCAATCGCCGACCCTTTTTCCAACCCAAACCATGTCAAAGCCCATGGTCTTACCGTTGAATTCCGTGCTCATGGAGCCGTTTCCGCTGATCTTTTCTCCGCTCGATGTGAATTCCCATTGACCTTCCATTACAGGACCACCACCGGTTGAGCAACTGATTGCCCAACGAGCCGTATTCTCTTCCACAGCCACATCGGAAATGGTACAGGGGTTCTCCTTGTCCATGTTGAAGCTTTCCGGACTGAGTTCATCATCCTTAATACACTCTTTGACCGTGGTGCTGCGTGGTTCAGGCATCATGCTCATGGTCACGGTCGAGGTCATTTCCCACATTCCTGGATCAATGGATACACCTTCGGCACTGGCAGTGCCGGCAAACATCACGGTAGCCAGACATGTCAAGAAAATTTTAATGCGCATAGAAACCCCCATAACAATATTTGATGAACTGCTGAGACAGCAATTCTAAATGATGTTCTGGAAAAAAACTCCAATAATTAACTCCAAAGCACTGGTGTGTTGTTAATCAAGTGTTTTCGATTGTGTGATTGAGCATAATAATGTGATGAGAAAACAGAAACTGGGTAACAGTGACTTATTGGCATCATCCATTGGCCTGGGCTGTATGGGGATGTCTGAATGGTATGGGCCGACCAATGATGAAGAGTCGCGGGCTACGATTAAACGGGCTTTCGGGATGGGGCTTAATTTTTTTGATACCGCAGATGTCTATGGCAATGGACATAACGAATCATTGCTGGGAAGTGCTGTCAGGGAATTTCGACAGGATGTTATCCTCGCTACCAAGTTTGGCTTTCTTGCCAATGAGTCAGGTTTGAATGGCCGTCCCGAATATGTAAAGAAAGCCTGTGATGCCAGTCTGACAAGGCTTGGAACGGATTATATTGATTTATATTATCTGCACCGGATCGATCCAGAGGTACCACTGACAGAAACCGTTGGTGCCATGGCAGATCTTGTCAGTGCCGGGAAGGTCAGGTACCTGGGGCTTTCTGAAGTGTCAGCTGGCAGTTTGAAAAAAGCCGCTGCAGTGCACCCTGTCACTGCGTTGCAATCTGAGTACTCAATCTGGGTTCGGGATATTGAAGTTGAAATTATCGCGGCCTGCCGTGAGTTACAGGTTGCTTTGGTTCCCTATAGCCCGCTGGGCAGGGGTTTTTTAACCGGAAAACTCATTGACTCCAGGCAGTTTGGAGACGCTGACTACCGTAAGGATATTCCGTTATTTCAGAGCGGCAATTTTGAAATCAACCTGGAAATCGTCAGGGAACTGGAAGATATTGCGACCACTAAACATTGCAAAACGAGCCAGCTGGCACTGGCCTGGTTAAATGCACAGGGTGATGATGTGTTCCCGATTCCAGGCACCAAGCGAAGAACTTATCTCGAAGAAAATATTGAATCTGCTCGAATAAAATTAACTGCTGATGAACTCAACAGAATCAACCGGGTTTCACTTTTTGTTCAGGGTAATCGTAAAAATGACGCCGCAATGAAACTGGTAGACCGCTAAGCTAGCATAGTTGATTATGCAAACGTGAATCAAAACCCCTGAAGTGATTGCTAAACCAGTCTGACAGCCGGTTAATCAGCAATTCTCTGCCGCTTTCCGGGTCCTCTGTGAAGTGAAATATCATGTCACTGATCTGGTCCAGCAGACGCTCATGATCCTGTTTGTGATCCTCAAATTCGGCAAATCCGGCCTCCTGCATCAGGAGTTCTTCCAGTGCAAAATGTGTGGAAATGTCGGTTTGGATGTCAGACAGCATGGATTCGATAACCATCGTATCCAAAGGTTGATTGAGTTGCTGATAGAGCTTGTTGATCTGTGTGATCAGTAATTCGTGTTCCTCGTCGACTGAAGCATTACCTATTGAATACTCCTCTTTCCATTCGATCTGCGCCATAAGCTTTCATACCTTAAGATGAATTATTTTTACCTGTGATCATTATGACCACAATATTTTTGAACTCTGACGGGGTTGGATTATACAGAATCCTGTCGTCAACGCGGAATGCCATGCAATTAAATTTGGCGGCCGATAAAAAAGAAAACCTGGAAAGCTGTACATAGCTTTCCAGGTAATGACACCTGTTCAGATGGTGCCGATCGAGGAGTATACCGTCAGTTAACAGAAGTCAGTAGCTCACAACTGACGGAATGATTCCATTATACATTAGAAAAAACTAATTTAGAATAATCTAATATATAAAACTAAAGATTTCTTTGTAATTCATTAGCGACTTCGCATTAGCCGTGGAGGGCGCTGGTACGGGTAGTTTCTTATTTCAAATTGAAATATACGGCGTTCGGTCGAAGCTGGGACGGGTGATTACTAGCAGGACCGTACGAGACAGGAGTCGAGTATCGAGCGCCACAAGGATGTGCCCGAGCGAGTCCTGCTAGTAATCACCCGTCCCAGCGCCCCCCACAGCAAATTCGAAGCAGGT
>JAOUCZ010000340.1 GCA_029859505.1 Lysobacterales bacterium
GGGTTTAGCGGATTCTTGCAGGAAGGGCTTTTCAACAGCGTTTGTTTGAATGTAGCATCATTCAATTTGCTCCACCTCAGGTTACAATACCTCCTCAAACAGGGAAGCAAACATGCACGCTATTATTCTTGCTGCCGGCCGTGGAAACCGACTGGCTGACTTCAATCCTGATGGGCGACCCAAGTGCCTGATGGAATTCGGTGGGCGAAGCTTACTGGCGCGTCAGTTGGATATCTTGTACCAGTACGGTGTCCGGCATACCACTCTTGTGGTGGGTTACGAGGCTGATCAGATCATTGATCATGTGGGCGCACTGGCTTCGCGGCCTGAAGTTGCGTTTGTTTATAACCCTGCTTATACGCTGGGTAGCGTGCTTAGTCTGCTCGCTGCACAGGAGGTGATGACCAGTGGTGAAACCGTCCTGGTGATGGATGCGGACGTTCTATTTCATCCTCAAATCATGCAGCGTCTTATCGAGTCAGCACATCAGAACTGTTACCTGATCGATCAGGATTTTGTCGACGGTGATGAGCCGGTAAAAATAGCCATTAACGAGGGTCGGATGGTTGAATTCAGAAAGGCTCTGCGTGCTGATCTCCAATTCGATACGATTGGAGAGTCGGTGGGGTTCTTCAAGTTCGGAGGTGAAATCGCAGCCCGGATTGCACAGACTTGTGCCGGGTATAATACGGATGGCCTGATGGATGCTCCACATGAAGAGGCTTTGCGGGATGTGTTGCTTAAGACGCCAACTGCTTTTGCCTGTGAAGATGTCAGTGGCTTGCCCTGGCTTGAAGTGGATTTTCCGGAAGATGTAGAACGGGCGATCAAACAGGTACTGCCCGCAATCCGAAACGATATCGCTGATTTTTAAAGCTGGGACAGAAGAATGCTGCCAAAGACCACCCAATTGAAAAACCTGCTGAGTTCCGGTGAAACGGATTTCATACTTGAAGCACATAACGGCCTGTCCGCACGCATCGTGGAGGAGGCAGGGTTCAAGGGTATATGGGGTTCAGGCCTGGCCTTGTCAGCACAGCACGCGGTGCGTGATAACAATGAGCTTTCCTGGACCCAGGTGGTGGACCAACTGGCGTTTATGACCGATGTTACCAGCATACCAATTTTGCTCGATGGCGATACTGGTTACGGTGATTTCAACAATATGCGTAGACTGGTTCGCAAGCTTGGCCAGATCGGTGTGGCCGGAGTTTGTATTGAGGATAAGCTTTTTCCTAAAACCAATAGTTTTATCCAGGGCGAAGCGCAACCACTGGAGGATATCCAGACATTTTGTGGGAAAATCCAGGCAGGTAAGGATTCCCAGGCGAATGACGATTTCTGCATCGTTGCCAGGGTTGAAGCCTTTATTGCAGGCTGGGGTCTGGATGAGGCCCTGAAGCGGGCAGAGGCGTATCACGCTGCAGGCGCAGATGCCATTTTGATCCATAGCAAGCACAGTCAACCGGACCAGGTACTGGGTTTTGCAGATGAGTGGGCCAACCGTTGCCCCTTGGTTATTGTACCCACCAAGTATTACGCAACTCCGACCGAGGTATTTGAAGAGGCGGGGGTCAGCCTGGTGATTTGGGCCAATCATATGATTCGCACCTGTATCTCCGCCATGCAGTCCACGGCTTCGAATATCCATGCAAATCGCTCATTGATCGAATGTGAAGGACGTGTCGCCACGGTGTCCGAGATATTTCGCTTACAGGGTGCTGACGAACTGCTGGAGGCAGAAAAGCGCTATGCCCGTGGCGGCGGTCACCCGGTTTCGGCCATTGTTTTGGCGGCGTCCAGGGGGCATGGCATGGACGATCTGACACAGGATAGACCGAAAGTGATGTTGCCGGTTGCGGGTATACCCATGTTGCGACGCCAGGTTGATAAATTTAAGAAACAAGGCGTAAACGATATCTCCGTGGTTGCCGGTTACCGCCACGATGCCATTGATGTTCAGGGCGCGAAAATTCTGCACAATAAAGATTGGGAGACAACGGGTGAACTGGCTTCGCTGGATTGTGCAATGGACAGTTTCACAACCGACACGGTGATTATTTACGGGGATTTGTTGTTCCGTTCATATATGTTGCACAATTTACTCGACTGGGACGCGGATTTGCTGGTAGCCGTGGATTCTTCAATGCTCTCAAATGTGATTGGAAACGCCAACGATCTGGCCTATTGTTCCGCGCCGGACAACCGTGCCATGTATCAGCAAAAAGTCAGTCTGGAGAAAGTTATTTCCGAGCCGGAGAGCCGTGGCAAACAAGCCGATGGTCGCTGGATAGGAATGATGCGGGTAGCAGGGCAGGGGGTGGAATATCTTCGTTCTGCTATGCAAACTTTGAAGCAAGCTGACAATTTTTTGAGCCTCGGTATGCCGGATTTGCTTAACCAGCTAATCAAGGATGGACACGCGCCGCAGGTGCAGTATGTCAATGGACACTGGATGGATATCAACAACCTGGGTGATCTGGAGCGCGCAGGGGCATTTGAACATACTACCGGTGAGTGAAAACAACTTAATCACACCGGGAAGCTCATGATTGAAGCAAGGGAATTCGTTGAACCGGCCAAGCGCATGGGGTTTGATTTCTGGGCGGGAGTACCCTGTTCATTTCTGACGCCTTTTATCAATTACACCATCGGTGATACCGGCTTGACCTATATTTCATCTGCTAACGAAGGTGATGCGGTTGCGACCGCTACCGGTGCGGCACTGGGGGGGCACTATGCAGTTGCAATGATGCAGAATTCCGGGTTGGGAAATGCGGTCAGTCCGCTGACTTCTTTAAACCACATATTTCGTATTCCCATACTTCTTATCATTACCTTGAGAGGCGAACCCGGTAAGCCCGATGAACCGCAGCATGAGTTGATGGGGCAGATTACACCGCAACTCCTGGAGACGATGCAGATTCCATGGAGTTGGTTTCCCGAACGGCAGGAAGATGTGGAGAATACCCTGCAAGTCGCTGTTAAACATATGGTCTCTACCGGCAGACCCTATGCGCTGATAATGAAAAAGGGCATGGTGGCACCATACCCGTTGAAGCCGGCAAAAGCTCCTGCTAAAGCGGCTGGCAGGAATGAGTCGAAGCCAGGTTTGTCCGGAGCCGATAAGCCCGCGCGACACGATGTTCTTAAGCAACTGGTTGCTGATAGCGATACTTCAGGTACGGTTCTGATTGCCTCAACCGGCTTTAATGGCCGTGAGTTATACGCCATTGAAGATCGCCCGAACCAAATGTACATGGTCGGCTCAATGGGGTGTGCAGCCTCGTTCGGCCTGGGTCTGTCACTGGTCAGACCGGATAAGAAGGTCATTGTTGTCGATGGTGATGGTGCAGTCCTGATGCGTATGGGCAACATGGCATCGGTGGGTGCTTATGGCGGATAATTTTTA
>JAOUCZ010000016.1 GCA_029859505.1 Lysobacterales bacterium
AAAAGGATGATGATGGGGGGGGTGAATAAAAGTGTTTAATTTCCCGGAAAAACAATCGTTAATGTACGCAATGCTGTTGGCTAGCTTGCTGGTCTCACCTGTGGCCCTGTCGGATTCACCATCGGAAGCGTCTGCATTACCCGGTAATCAGTCCAGAGAGGAATCTAAAACCGAACCTATCAGCACTGATAGTTTCGAATCGGAAGACAAGCATTCTGAAAAACCCACAGATGAGGATGTCCCAGCCGAGGCCTCTGAATCCGGGCTGGACAGAACCAAGGCGTCGGTAGACAGCAAGGTACTGCGTGCCTCCCAATGGGTTGATGGCTTCTTCGACGATCCCAATAATCTCGCTGAGTCCACCAGTACTCAGTTTCGTATTCGTCCGGAGTTTTATTACCGCCAGGAACAGGGTTCTAAATTCAAGTTTAGGGCTTCGGTAAAGATCCGTCTGCCAAACACGGGCGGGAAGGTGAGTTTTATTGCCGGAACCGATGAAAACATCGAAGATTCGGGCGACTCTGATGGCGATGACGACGATGACTCCGTGGTTGGTCTGCAGTTTTTCCTTAAAGATTCAATCAAATGGAATATGAGTCTCACTGCCGGTGTTAAGTTTAACGAGTTTGCAGGCTTTGTCGGGCCCCGTTTCCGCTATCGAACGGCCATGGGTGAAAACTCGTCCATGCGTTTCACACAGACATTTCGCTGGCAGACCAATAATTATTGGGATATAGGCTCACGCCTGGATCTGAATTTCGTATTAAGTGACCGGTTCTTCTTTCGTCAGACGGTTTACGGCCGTTGGCGTGGGGAGGAAAGCGATGAAAAAGGTTACCGCACCCGGTTGAGCAGTGTGCTGTCACAAAAGCTTACCTACACTACAGGTCTTCAATATGATTTCTCCACCATCTTTCATACCAAACCGGATAACCATGTAGATAAATACACGTTGGCCCTCCGGTTTCGTCAAAGAACCAGCCGTGAATGGCTTTACTATGAAATTGTTCCCCAGGTGTCTTTCGAAGATCAATTTGACTACGACGCAAATCTTGGTATTCGTCTGAGGGTGGAAATGTTTTTTGGCGGCAACAAAACCAGTGATTTCTGGAAACGGACTGCGGAAGATGATGAGGATTTCCGCTGGTAAAGAAGATCAAGGGCCTTCAACTATTGCGCGAACTGATCGTCCGGTCTTTAATTCGATGGTTGTAGGTTAGGCTAATACGTTAGGGGCCACTCAAATAACTTAACGGGAAGAATAATGTTGGAAAATCTATTTTCACTGACCGGCAAAGTTGCCGTTGTCACTGGCGGTTCCCGGGGTATCGGTGCAATGATTGCACGTGGTTTTCTCGAGAGTGGCGTCAAAACCTATATTACATCACGCAAACTCGATGAGTTGCAGGTTACGGCCAAAGAGTTTTCTGAAATCGGAGAATGTGTCGCTATTCAGTCCGATCTCTCGACAATGGATGGCGTAAAGGCTTTTGCAGACGCAATAAAGGTGAAGGAACCGCAAGTTCACATCCTGGTAAACAATGCAGGTGCAAGTTGGGGCGCTCCCATTGATGAGTACCCCGAGTCTGGTTGGGACAAGGTGATGGATCTGAATGTCAAATCTGTCTTTTTTCTGACACAGCAACTATTGCCGGTCTTGCGTGCAGCAGGAACTCATGAAGACCCGGCCAGGGTGATTAATATCTCATCCATCAATGGTCTGGCCAACCCTACAATGCCTGTTTATGCCTACTCGGCCAGCAAGGCGGCGGTGATTCATATGACACATCACCTCGCAGCAGATCTTGCCAGGGAGAATATTAACGTTAACGGTATCGCACCCGGGATTTTTCCCAGCAAAATGACGGCTGGTATATTGAACCAGTTTGAGAAACAACTATTAGCAAAAGTCCCACGGGGCCGGATTGGTGAACCGGAGGATATGGCAGGTACAGCCATTTACCTGGCGTCCAGGGCCTCAGCATGGGTAGTTGGCCATACGATAGTTCTGGATGGCGGGGTGATTACTGCCGCTGGTTGAGCGGTCTGTCCGGCCCCTCGAGTCGGGGCCGGTCTTATCAAAACGGATTAACGCCTGCCAAATTGTGGTCCGGTATTACCAGAGTCGTAGTATCCCTGTGTCATTGCGTGGGAGACATAAGCGGCCAGTTGTGTGGCTGGCCCTTCTCCCGGCCGTGGCGGAACAAGTGGCTTCGGCGTGGGGGGAGCAGCATATTTGTTTCGGCTGATGTCAGTCTTACCCTTGATGACGCCATCGGCATAAGCCTTTTGAATAACACTCTTTACCGCTTCGGGCATGTTGGTTTTGACAGAGGTAATGTACTTGGCTGTTTCACTCTGGACGACCAGGAGACGTTCGGACATGGATTCCAGGTAATCCTTGATGCTCCAAATTGCGACATTGAGGCTTGAGGCAGCCTGCTGGACCTTGAAAACCGAAGTGGGATAGGTAATTGCATCATCGAATGAACTGATGTTTGCGGGTAAGGTTTGAGTATATTTGCCGATAGACTTGTACTGCTTGATAGTCTGTTCAATAAATTTGATGGCCTCTGTGTCGCTGGTGAAAAATTTGGAAAGTTCAGCTCCGGATTTTGCTGCAATTTGCTTGTCCGCCTCCGAGATACTCCGGGCATGTAACTCGTCTCTTGCTGCATTGGCTCCAACCCCTGCCAGAGCCGTAATAATACTTCCCACTACTGGCACCGGAATCTTGTCTGCCAGGGTGTTGAGTACTTTTTCACCGATGGTGACAAGGTCGCTGGCAACATCAGAACGATTTGCGAAATACAGCTTAACTTCCCTTTTGATTTTGGCCTTGTAAGTTACTTTGAAAGCGTCGGCCTTTTTCTTTCGAAGTTTTGAATAGGTGTCCTTACCGATGTCGATATAACCAGTGACAACACCCATATTTGATCGGGCCATCTTGTCAAAAAGCCCTTTAATACCATCAGCCCAGGCATCTGCGTAATACTCTTCCAGCCCGTCTGCGATTGTTTTAACCGCAGCTTCATTCAATTTATACATCATAAAAAATACTTACTCCTTGCTTTGTCTAGCTTCATTTATGGTTACATGCCGAACTTGGGTCAGGCATGAAATTTGTATTATCCGGGTTGCTCAAAGAAGCGCGGGTTCATACTCAGAGTAGCTGGCGCAACGGCTTTAAGCAAACTTGAAGCAGATAAATGGGGTTATCCGGGGATTAGAATTATCTATAGAGGTTCAAGCGAGGGGCAAGAAATGTGGCAAGGTGCTTGGAAGTTTTATCCACCAGACTCCCTGATCAACGACCTCTGTACATGTGGATCCTCCTGCATATGAGTCATGAATCTTCGCAGGTTGGGATAGGGATCAAGACCGCCAACGAGGAAATCAATCCAGCGAACCATCGCATAGGCATAGGCATCCACCAGTGTTCGTCTGCCAAGAACAATATGTTCTGTATCACCAACCTGATCCTCCAGCACCCTTGAAACACGATGAATGCGATTTTCCGCGGCGGCCTTGACCGCTGCAATAGACTGCTCATCATCCTCTGTCGTATAGCGTCCGGGATTGAACCAGACCGCGAAGGCAGGATGAAAATCACCAGTTAAGAACGCGATCCAACGATCAATATCAAACCATTCAAAGATACCCTTGCCAACCAGTTTCCCTTCCGGATTCAGGGCGCAGAAATATTGCAATATGGCATCGACCTGGGTTTTATATTCACCGTTGTTCATTTCAAGCACCGGGACGCTGCCCAGCGGATTGATACTCAGAAAATAGTCACCTGGATTCTGCAGGTCAACTTTTCGCAGATCGAGCTTGATATCCAGCCATTCGGCAACAATGATCGGCGCCAGTGAACAGGTGCCGGGTGTGTAGAACAATTTCATACTTTTCCCGAATGCTTCTTTTATTTGGCAGGCGATGTTGTCAGTGAGTCTTCACTTACCACCGTGATAAAGGAACCAAGCTACAATATAAACCGTCAAATTTGCAAGTTATTGCGGCCATAGGAATTAGGTGTCGAAGGAGAGGGTCGTATTAATCTTTTTTTGAAAGTGGTGCCAGATCCATTGCGGATCTCTCAGAATTGACTCTTTCAAGTTGCAGGTTTTCCAACACTCTGAAATCCGGCGTATTACGGATTTCATCAAAAGCTGGATGCAGTAGCTCACGTGGGTCATTGGGACCGACGCTGATCAAGCGCTTGAGTTCAGATAAAGCTTCACCTGTCTTACCTTCCATTGCATTTAACCTGGCCATGGCCCTTGAATACTCGAAGTTATATAAGCGGCCGTGATCGGTGCGTATATTGACCGCGTTCGTTTCAAGATCCGCAAATTTCCTGTACATTTCCTGATTGCCGAGTTTCTTGTAAGCAACGGCCAATGACAGGGCCGGGCTTTCATTCTGGGCAAAATTCGCGACAAACGTACGGGTGAACACTTCAAGATTCTGTGCATCTTTCTCAAGCAGGTCCACGGTACTCTGCCAGTCCCGGAGCATGACATAGGCGTAGGAAGAAATGATCCGTCGCCCGTAGTCAATTTCGGGGTTCCATTCCTGTGTGTTTTTTAAGAGCTGCAGCGATTCTTCACGATCCGGTGCAAGCACGTATTTCCAGTGTGTTTTTCCGCCCGGTGATTCCAATGCCCGCTCGGTTTCACCGATTGCGTACCATGCCTTAGTCAGGAAATTTCTGGCCCAGTAATTGTCGGGATCAAGCTTGAGAAGCGCTTGAAATATCGGAATGGCTTTTGAAGGTTGTCCCCGCAAATTAAGCAACCATAAAGCTTCCATGAGTTTTACATCAGGCAAACCCGGGTATCGAAGTTTCATTTCGTCTATCGTCGTTTCCGCTTCACCCCATCGATCCGGAATAAATTGAAGGAACAAGACCTGCATTGTTAACGCTTCCACGGATAGTGGTTCGATTTCAATCGCTCTATCAAGGTGAGTAAGGACCTCGCTCCAGGCAACCAGGAAGTCCATTTTGTGAATACCCAGGGCCATATGGGCAGTGTAGAGGTTCGGGTTCAGGGATATTGCCGTTTCATAGGCCTTGAGTCTTTCCGGGTCTGCAGCGATCAAGAGACCGCCGCGCAACACCCATGCTTCAGCATTTTCCGGGTCGATGGCCAGTGCCCTGTCCAGGTGAGGTTGGGCCAGGGCACGCGATTCTGTTAACCAGTCATCCTGGTAGTAACCGGAGAAACTGGTAAGTTTTTCATAGGCTTCAGCCATTCCAACGTGAGCGGAAACAAAATCCGGGTCTATTGCCAGGGCACTCTCAAGTTTGTCCAGTGCCTCCACCAGTGATGCCTTTGTTCCCTCGTGGATCAGCGCACGTGCCTTGAGGTAAAGCGTGTAGGCATCGATATCATCGGATACCGGCGGTGCCACGACCATGGTTTGGCCAGCGTCGCCGCCATTACCCAGGGACTGGTTTGTGAGCCGTACAATTTCTGATTGAAAATCTCCAAAATTACCCTGGGAGCCCTGGTAGTCTTGCTGCCATATCTCAGTGCCATTGACGGTATCGGTCAGGCGGGTTGATATTTTCAGCTCCTCGCCCGTGAGGCTCACGGTTCCCTCCAGAACATGGGATACCTGGAGAATCTCACCGATCTCCTGCCTGGAGGCATTCCACTGTTCGAAATAGTCAGAAGACTGCCTGCCGATGACCCGTGCCTCCGGCATGGTTGACAGGGCGCTTCGAATTTCTTCGGCCAGACCATCTGCCAGGTAGGTGTTATCGACAGTGCCCTCGAGCTTGAACGGCATCACGGCGATTGATTTCGATAATACGTCCGGCGCATGGCCGATGCCGGAGCGCTGGCCGTTTAACCAGACGCCGGCGACAACCGCCAACAACCCGAGCAAACCAAGTGCCGGCCGATAACGCCGGGGTACCAGGCTGTCTATCCAGAGTAGAAACCTTTTCCGTAAGGGAATGGCGCGTGCTGAGTACACGCTGACCGGGCTGGCGACATTCCTTAGTTCATGCTTCCCAAGGTATTGGAATTGCACCTGACCGGTTTCCTCAAATTCATCACGGACCTGCTGGGTAAAACATATTCCACTCGAACCTGCCAACTCGGTGAGGCGTATCGCAACGTTTACCGGTTCACCAATAAATTGACCACCGCTCACCAGCACTTCGCCTGAGTGGATGCCAATACGAAACACCGGATCCATGTGTTCTGTGTCAGGCCCTGACAGTTCTGAAAGACTCTGTATATCCAGTGCTGCCTCGATGGCACTGATACCGTCATGAAACTCTGCCAGTGTGCGCTCACCGGCATTCCAGACCAATCTTCCATTATGTTTGCTGATCGCTTTTTCAATGACGGCAAGACCGGTTCTGATCCGCTTGATGGCACCCGCCGAATCAGTCTTCAGCATGAAGGCGTACTCTGCACAACTAACTGCAAGAACGCCTGCAAATCGTTTCTCGGAATGAGCCGGAATTGTGTCCGCCTCATTAGGCATGGGGAACACTGTAGGCAGCATTCTTGATAGGTTGTCGATCCCCCAGCCTCCGGAATCCGGGCTTTGAGCAGGTGCTGCAAACTCGGCGAGTGATTTCTTCTCCAGGATTTTGATGTGCTGCCGTTGAATGGATATCCAACCGGACTTTTCCCATGCACGTAACTGACGGTTAACCGCCTCGCGGTTTACTCCCATCATGCGCGCCAGGTCAGACTGAACAATATGTAACTCGGGAATACCATCGTCACTGGCGACAGTTCCCGATATCACAAGCAAGCGTTTGGCAAGGCGGCTGGGGAGCTTGTAGAGAGCGGTGTCTTCGAGTGTTTCGGTGGTATCCCTCAAATGTTCACAAAGCAGGGAAAATACACGGAAACATAACTCAGGGTTGGATTGAAGGTGTTCGATAAAAAGTGAGCGTTCCAGTCGGAAGAGTTTGCTTTTGCATGCAGCGGTTGCCTCCACCCGCCGGGGACCGAAATCCAGCACGCCCACTTCTCCAAAAACATCACCGGTATGGAATTCATCCAGGATCATTTCCTTACCATCATCCGCCCGTACTTCGATAACGATGCGGCCGGACAGTACCCCCCACAATGCATCCGCACGGTCACCTTTTTGAAAGAGTATTTCGTTGGCGCCGAGTGATTTTTCAGTGGCAGACGCGGCGATATTCTCTATCAGTCCCGAATCGAGACCGGAGAACAGATGGCTGTTTTCAATAACCTGGTGAATCCGGTTGGGCAATGCTAACTCCGTTTTATCGCAAATAAGAGTTGTATATCTACCTGTTTTTTGTGTTCTTTCTATTAGTAAAGCATATTTTTAGCTAGTTCTGTGCGGTTCCGCACAGAAAGTCAATATCACATTGGGCAGACTGTTTGGCATTGTCGCAGCCAGCAAGCGGCTTATTTGCTTCATGGTTGTGCTGCATTAAATCCTAATGGCAGGGATGCGTTGTTAAACAGAACGGGTGAGAGAAATGACTGAATCAATCAATACACAAAGTTCATATCGAGTAATGAAAATATTGGCCAGCCTGGCCATTGTTTATGGCCTGGGCGTCGTCATGCTGATGCCGTTTACCGGAGATGGTGCAAGTTTGAGTCCCATCTCTGCAGCCTCTGCGGCCCCCAACTGTGATGAGGACGGTGACTTACATCTTAAGGACAGCCGCAAGTGCAAGGGCGATGACTACGACGATAGTGATCCTTGCGTTCCCGATGATCAAGCTGAGGCATGTGGTTCTGGAGGTACTGGTGGTGGCGATCTCGGTTCAGCCATTGCGATGGATTGCACTCTTGAGGTTTCCTGGGGTGATACGGATGACGAAGGTGATGCGCTTCCCGACACAATCAAGGGTGACGGCCTCGGTGATTATTCCGATGCCGTGGACAAGGTTAATTGTAATATCAGCGGTCCTTCCACCCCATGGCCGATCTATTTGGGTATGGGTACCAAGGGCAGACCGGAAAACTCCGTACGCAAGGTTGATGTGTATCTTGGTAGACCTGAAGATACTAAGCCTATGAGTGATTATTTACCCGCTTACCTTTTTCAAGAAGCAACCGAAGACCCTAACAATACGAACTGGCCGGATATGGACAAAATGGAACTAATAGCCCTGAATATACGGCCTTACCGGGATGACCCCCTACAAACAGCGGATGGTATTCACCTTCTTCCATGGAAAAATGAGCCATACGAAATGGGCATGAACTTTAGAATTCCAGGATCATCCGATCGTTTTAGCGTCAGCATTGCCAGCGAGTGGTATCCAGGCAACGAAAGCTTCACCGGTCTCTCATGCGAAACCGGAGGAACTCAACCCGCTATTCTTGCCGGGGCACCAGATGGTCCAATGAAAGATGTATCGGTTTACCCGTGGATAGATGGTAATGATGATGGTCTTGCCGATGGTTACACTGTCACAACTGGCACAATAACACTGGACCCGCCTGATATTGAAGGTAACTACGCAGAAGGGGCTCCACCCGTAACGCCCGGATTCAGGTATGCGGCGGTTTGTTCCTCAGCCGGTCCTGATGCACCTTGCGGCAACCCAAAGGCACCAGATAAATGTAACTTTCTTGGTTACGTGAAAGTCCAGTTCACGATGCATGCGAAAGTGAAGTGAAATAGTTTTTAAAGCATGGCCAGGGAGCACTATCCGAAAGGATAGTGCAATGATTTAACCTGGCGAACAACGTCAGCCTCGAAGTTTGTCACAAGTATGACGACGGAACCGGCTGCAACTGATGACCAGTCGTGGGTAGGAGGCAGGATACCCGCTATAAAGGCGGGTTAACGATGGAACGCAAACACTGCAACCACCACAAATAACAGCATGTAAACCCAGCGCGCAATGGCGTTAACCTTTAATGCCTGCTCCATGCGGTCAGAGCTTGCCCAACGACTGCCTATTACTGCAACGGCAAGTGCTAGAAACACCATCAGGGTACAACCCAGGACAAAAATATCTGCCCTCGTAAGGTAGGAAACTTTTGGTAAACCAAGCCGAAGACTGACGCCCAGTGCAAGCAGTGAAAAAATGGCTGCGGTTGAAATTGCAATTCGCGGTGGCACGATATTGGGCTGTAACCAGAATACTGTCCATGCCATGAAAATGATGAGCGCCATCGGTATCAACATGGTTATTATGTAGTAGTCTGAATCGCGCTTGGCCTCGATAACGTAGGTCAGGCGGGGTAATTTGGAACCATCGGCAGGTACTGTAAATTCGTCAATTTCCGGTTCAAGCTGCTTCAGATGCCAACCCTCGATGCTAAAGCTGTCTTCCATGGTGATGATGACCGATCTTGGGGAAAACTGCATTTCGGCGCTTGTGTACTGGTATGAAACAAGGTCGATAGGCAGCCGCTGCACGTCAAAAGGGAAATCCTGAAACTCCAGATTGGCTGCGAGTTGGCCGGTGAGCCTGTTTTGAAACGTTACATTTCCCAGATCGTCAACTTTCACGCCCTCGCGCAGCTGTGGTGTTAATCCGCGTTGGTTAAGGAACAGTATGCGAGGTGTCCAGACGTCATCGAGCAACATGAAGCGCGTCTGACCCATTCGCTCAGACTCAGGCAGAGCGAGGCGCTGGTCCTGCCAACGGCCAACAAGAAACATGTCAATGCTAAAGCGCTGGTTTACATCATCAATATCATCAATATCGAAAACAAACATTCCGATTTCAACGATTGTCGGTTCACCATTAATGGATGGACGTTCACCCACCAACACCGGTTCTGAGATTGATTGTTCAGCAGCCGAGGCCGTTAAACTAAATGACGTAAAGAGGATCAGGCATAAATACCAGCCAAGGCGTATGCACCATTCGACGGAATTCATGGCTCTTTTAGTGCCTGTCATCTTGCTTTCTCCATTCGACAATTTCAGCACAATTAATTTTCTTAAAATCGTACTGCATATTACATCGAATCAAAATCACTTGAATAGTAGCAGCGGACGTCAGCCAATCAATTGGCAACAGCCCTGCCAGAGCCGGGCTGTTGCCAAATAGGTCCTCAAACTACGCAGCCCGGCGGGAACGCTGGCCCTGGTTTCTACCGCGACCGGCCTGTGTCGAATTGTTCCGGCCCCTGTTGTTGGGGGCAGAGCTATTACGGCCCCGGTTGTTGGGGCGCGAGTTACGCCCACGGTTATTGTTACCACCACCATTCTTGATCGGCACGGCCTTGATGCTTGCATCGGGTTCGTAACCGGGAATGATGACCTTTTCGATACTGGTTCTGAGCAATTTCTCTATATCTGCCAGAAGTTTTTTCTCGTCGATACAAACCAGTGAAACAGCTTCGCCTTCAAGGCCGGCGCGACCGGTACGGCCAATACGGTGGACATAGTCTTCCGGTACGTTGGGTAACTCGAAATTGACCACATGCGGTAGTTGTTCGATGTCGAGTCCGCGAGCCGCAATATCGGTTGCCACCAGCACACGGACATCACCCTTTTTAAAATCGGCCAGTGCACGGGTGCGGGCACCCTGCGACTTATTGCCATGAATGGCGGCGGCTGAAAGACCGTCTTGCTCCAGTTGTTTGGCGAGACGATTTGCCAGGTGTTTGGTGCGGGTAAATACCAGCACTTGCCGCCAGTTACCGGCGCCGATCATATGTGACAGCAGCTCGCGTTTACGATTGCGGTCAACCGGGTGAACGACCTGTGAGATCTGTTCGGCCGTGGTATTTTGACGCGCAACCTGGATTTCCATCGGTGCATTCAACAACTCATTAGCGAGTTGTTTGATGTCTTTTGAAAAAGTGGCTGAGAACAGGAGGCTTTGACGGCCTGAAGGTATCGCATTGAGCACTTTGCGGATATCACGGATGAAACCCATGTCGAGCATGCGGTCCGCTTCATCGAGAACCAGTGTTTCAACCTGGTCAAGACGGATGGTTCCGCGCTCCATGTGATCAAGCAAGCGGCCCGGTGTAGCAATGACGATGTCCACACCACGGCGTAATTTTGAAATTTGCGGGTTTATACTGACTCCGCCGAATATTACCGCTGAGGTAAATGGCAAATAACGACCGTAGTCACTTACGCTTTCGGCAACCTGTGCCGCGAGCTCACGTGTAGGTACCAGGATCAACGCACGTATGCGCTTGTTTCCCTGTGGCGCAGTGAACTGCAGTCTTTGTAACAAAGGTAGGGTGAAGCCCGCGGTCTTGCCAGTACCGGTTTGGGCACCAGCCAGAAGATCGTGGCCTTCTAGAATCAGGGGGATTGCCTGCTGTTGAATCGGGGTTGCTTCCTGGTAACCCTGTTTTTCTATCGCACGCAACAATTCGGCCGAAAGGCCAAGTTCTGAAAATAACATTTTTGATTTTTACTCCGGGATTGCCCTGCCCAAACGCGGTGATTCTTTCACTGCATGGGTCGATCTGGGCTGAATCCATTTAGGTTCTCCGCATACGGCGTTGTGCCGTGAGGGAGCAGTTGGCACAGACCGAAGTGTGCCAAGACGGAGCGCACTATAACAGAAGTGCAGTGATTAACAAGCGGCTTGTAGCTTCATGGCACCCTGATTTACTGGGATGTTTGAAGCAGGCCACGAAAATCGCTGCCGCTTGGATTTTGGTATACACGCAAATCAAACTCCGGAACAACTGCCAGTATGTGGTCAAAAATATCCGCCTGGATGGCTTCGTAATTGGCCCAGACTTTATCCTTGCTGAACACATAAACCTCGATCGGCAGGCCAAATTCGCTTGGCTGCAATTGCCGGACCAGGAAGGTCATTTCCTTGCTGATCATCGGGTGGTTCATCAAATAGGCCTGTACGTAGGCACGGAATGTGCCGACGTTCGTCATACGTCGGCCATTGGCGAGACTGGCATTGTCGACCTTTGTTTCAGTGTTGAATGTTTCAAGTTCAGTTTTCTTTTTTTCGATGTACTCGGAGATGTACTGAATTTTTTCAAACCGCTCCAGCATTTCCTCATCGCAGAACCGAATACTATTGATATCGATATTCACGGCGCGCTTGATACGCCGTCCACCGGAGTCCTGCATACCACGCCAGTTTTTGAATGACTCGCTGATCAGTGCGTAGGTAGGAATCGTTGTGACGGTTTTATCCCAGTTCTGAACCTTGACCGTGGTTAGTGTCACTTCCAATACGTCACCATCTGCACCGTATTTTGGCATTTCAATCCAGTCGCCATTGGAGACCATCCTGTTTGCAGCCAACTGGATTCCAGCGACAAAACCGAGAATTGCATCCCGAAAGATCAACATCAACACCGCTGTGAGGGCACCGATGCCGCTGAGCAGGAAAAACGGTGTTTTATTCAGGAGAATGGATATTATGAAAACGGCAGACAAGAAATACAGTGCAATTTTAGAGATCTGGATAAAACCCTTGATAGGAATCTCTCTGGATGCCCGGAAACCCCTGTAGATCTCCTCTACCGTGTTGAGTACCGAATCGATCACCAGCATCACAATGATGATCATATATATATGAGTGGCGCCCCTGATGAATGCAATCGCGGTATCCATGCCCTCAAGTGCAAACGGTGTAAGTACGTAGATGACCAGTGCCGGAGCCAGGTAAGCAAGGCGGTTCGGAGCGCCCTGACGGAGAATGGCGTCATCCCATTTGGTTTTGGATCTCGTTATGACATAGGTGAGTGACGTCAGAATGTATCGTTTTGCGACAAAATTAACGGTCAAACTCAGTAGCAAGACTGCCAATGCGGCAATTCCGCGTGCGAAATAGAATACGAGATATTCACTGGCACCTTGACCCTGTAGCCAGGTCTGTAAAAATTCCAACATAGGACTATTAGTAACCGTAATGGGAATTGTGCAGTATAGACCTTATGACCGGAACGCTCTAAGGGATTTGCATAATATACTGGGGCGGTTGTTACAGTTCAGGGCATGACATTCAAGGCTTTCTGTCAGGGATGCAGGCACGCTTCGGGCCTCGATCTGTAAACGCCTGATGTCCCCGGTAAACAAAACAATACGAAACACTTTGCAACAATCCATTTTCTGCCAATTTGATAAGCTGTGCGCTAAGATAATGAAACCCGGTCATTTCTTTGTACCGGGAAATCGAGCATATAGTAAAACGGGAGAGAAATAATGAGCATGATGTCCGAGTTTAAAAGTTTCGCAATGCGTGGAAATGTTATAGATATGGCTGTTGGTATCGTGATCGGCGGTGCCTTCGGAAAAATTGTGTCATCATTTGTGAACGACGTTTTGATGCCGCCAATTGGTATGATGATGGGGGGTGTTGATTTCGGTGACCTGGCGGTTGTGTTGAAGGAAGCTTCCGGAGATGTTGCCGCTGTAACACTCAATTACGGCTCGTTCATTCAGACCGTTGTCGACTTCCTTATCATTGCCTTTGCTATCTTTATGGTTGTTAAAGCAATGAATAACATGAAGAAAAAAGAAGAGGCAGCACCTGCAGCACCACCGAAGCCTTCGGCTGAAGTCGAGTTGCTGACAGAGATCCGGGATTCACTCAAAAAATAGCAAGTCAGTGGCTCTTTTTTGATTTGTTAAGATAATAGTAGGCCCTGGAAGTTCTTCCAGGGCCTTTTTTCTGTGTTCCGGTAACAGGTCGTGTTGTGACTAGGGCGTACTGAACTCTAAAGCATCATCGCAACGCTGTTTTGTAAGGTAACAAGGGTTTCCAATCTTGGTACGGTCATTGATGCTACATACTTCCTTACCGTTTTTTGTCTTTGTAACCGCCAGTAGTTTTGGTGGTCGAAACGCCTCCAGGTAGTAAATGCATTGTTCCCAGTTGTCGCCTTCAGGCAAGTCGACAACCTGAATATTCTCCTCACCGTAGCGGCAGTGTGCGTATTCTAAAAATTCCGTCTCACCCTGTTTGTATGAACAAGCCATAACCGAGCCCGCACCTGCCATCAGCAAGCTTGCCATTGTGAGTTGAAGGATTCTTCTGCTCATTTCCGTTACTCCATTTGCAGACGCTCTGTTCACAGCTGGCGCTTATGGTGAACCGGATTTGCGACGCAAATCTCGTGGAGCGTCATAATCAGTTCAACACATTAGCTGGATTAGCGGAATGATTTAGGTCAACGAACGGTGTTTAATGGTCCAAAAGCGGGCCAAATAGCACCGATCTTTCACAAAGCCGGCCGGGTTAGTCCGGGGGTGTAAGGGTGCCTTCGGACAAGTGCAGCGTCATGTTGTTTTCTACTATCTGCTGACAAGCCAGCCTGTAACCTTTTTCACGGAGTCGTTTAGGTACCAGGAGGAGGTCAATACCACTGGCGTCGGGTAAATCGGTAACTTCAAACCTTACCCTGCACTTGCCACACTCACCGCCGCCACCGCAGATGGACGGTAAGCTGACACCATGAGTCGCAAGCGAAAGAAACAGGTTGCTTCCTCTTCTGAGCACCACCTTTCGTGGACCGGTGACCCCGGGCTCGAACAATGTGATGACCACGTCATCACGTTTTCCCGGAAAACGCAGAAAGAAAAAATCATGACGATTGAAGCTACCAAATAACAGTAAAAAACCACTGAGTCCAAGCCAGATTGCAACCAACGCCACGGTAATGATCAGGGGATTATTGAAGTCCTTGTGGCCGGCGTAGTCCATGATATGAAGCATCCAAAAGAAATCCCGAACACGCCAATAACTGTTTCGTCTTTCGAGTATTTTCCCGGTTGATATAGAGATGTAAATGGCAGTGTTGGCCTTGTCTGAAAAATTAACCCTCCAATATGCACCGCTGTGGTTACGGGTTTCCATGTCGGGGGCCATGCCCCGTTCGACGGATATAACTTCACCATCGCCATTGAAGTCCTGGCTGGCCAATTTCTGTGCATCAAAACTCTCGAACGTGACAAGGGAGCCATCAATGCCACTAACCAGGTGTTCCCCGTCGGAGTGCCTGATAAGGTAAACCGGTATACCATGCTGAATTGTCAAATCAATACTAAGGGCGTCTTTCAAGTACTCGGTTGGAAGCTCTGCGGGTTCCAGCAATGCAGTTGGCCCAATATATTGAGGTTCAGTCACAACGGGAGACGCCCACTGCCGGCCGTTGACTTTGACGGGATCGAGCAGACTGATGACAAGACCGCTAAGTAACCAGAGCAGCACTTGTATTCCGATAAACAGACCTACCCACTTGTGCAGTTTCTTTAGCAACAGCATCAGATGACAACGTTCCCTTTTTTTCTGCGGCGACCGCTGAAACTGTAAAACAGCAGCCAGAGACCGGTAACGGCAAAAGTCAGGCCGGTAAATTGAGCAAAGATGAGAAGCCGGTTGTGTGCATCTGAGCGGTCTTCGTAATCCATGATGTGCAAGGCCCAAAGGAAATCGAAAATTCGCCAATACTGATGACGCCGCGTGGCCAGCGAGCCGTTATAAGGGTCGATATAAAAACTGGTTGAAAAGCGGTCATCGAAGTCAACTCGCCACAATGGCAGGCGCCGGGTCTGAATCTCCATTGGCGGATTTGAAGAGATCAATGTTGCATTGCTTATCTGTGCCTCACCGGCATAGTGATACCTGGCAATCTCCCTGGCGGTATTTTCATCCAACGGCAACTTAACCGCACCGGTCTGCGGGTCAACCAGGTAACGATGATCAACTGTCGTGACTGTATAGAAGGTCTTGCCCATAACCGGTCTGAGGCTGATTTTGGTTGCGTCCTGGTACTGTGCCCTGAGGCTGGCAATGTCATGCGCTGATTTGCCTGGAACAAGAAGCGGTTGCTGCGTGTTTTTAACCAGCGTATCGCCGTGGATAAAATCAATATCCACAACCACCATGTACAAGCCGGTGGCCAGCCAGATCAGAACTTGAAGTCCGACAAGCAGTCCTAGCCACTTGTGCAGAGTCCGGGCAACAACGGGAGGCTTGAGAAAAGGCACGATGTTTTACTGATGCTTTGCGAAGCGGAACAATCGTAATCGATTGGCATTACTAACCACCGTGACCGATGAAAACGCCATCGCAGTACCGGCGATGATCGGGTTCAGCAGCAGACCGGTCAGCGGATAAAGCAGACCGGCGGCGATGGGGATACCCACCGAGTTATAAACGAATGCACCAAACAGGTTTTGCCGGATATTGCGCATCGTTGCACGGGATATCTCAATGGCATCAGCCACACCATGCAGAGAACCGCGCATCAGTGTGATATCAGCACTTTCGATGGCGACATCAGTGCCTGTGCCGATCGCAAAACCCACATGGGCAAGTGCCAGTGCCGGGGCGTCATTGATGCCGTCACCGACCATGCCGACCCGTTCGCCCTGTTTCTGCAGGATCTCGATTTGATCCTTCTTATCCTGTGGTAATACTTCAGCGCGGATTTGAGTGATACCGACCTGGCGCGCAACGGCCTGGGCTGTTTTCCTGTTATCGCCGGTTAGCATGACCACATTGAGACCATCGGCCTGCAAGCGCTTAATGGCCTCTGCAGATTCCGGCTTGATCGGATCAGCAACAGCGAAAATGGCAGTGAGTCGTCCACCTACAGCCAGGAACATGGCTGTCCAGGCATTCTCTGCCATACGTTCGCTGCTTGCCAATGCTTCGGCGTTTAGAGATACACCGGTGTTGTCCATGAGTTTTTTGTTGCCGAGTAACAATTGGCTGGAATCAATCTGTCCCTTGATTCCCTGTCCGGCGATAGCTTCAAAGGTGTCGACACCTAAAAGGTCCAACTTCTGTTGTTTGGCGGCATCGAGAAATGCCTGCGCGAGCGGATGTTCAGAGCCGGCTTCCAGGCTTGCTGCTATTGCCAACAACTCGTTTTGTGCTTGATCACTAAAGGCATCAATTTCGATTATCCCCGGTTTTCCTGCGGTGATGGTGCCGGTTTTATCCAGCACCATGGTGGTCAACTGGCTGGCGGTCTGTAAAGCCTCACCGTTACGGATCAACATACCTGCCTCAGCCGCTTTGCCAATGCCGACCATGACCGACATCGGTGTTGCCAGGCCAAGTGCACAGGGACAGGCAATAATGAGGACTGTCACAGAGGTAACAATGGCGTAAACAGCGCGGGGTTCAGGCCCGATACTGAACCATATCAATGCTGACAAAACGGCAATTATCATTACCACCGGTACAAATATCGCGGCAATGGAATCAGCCAGTTTGCCGATGGGTGGTTTGGTATTCTGGGCCTGGCGAACCATTTTTATGATACGGGCCAGCGCTGTCTCGGAACCGACATGGGTGGCTCGATACAGGATGCTTCCTGTTTTATTCAGTGTGCCGGCGGAGACCTCGTCACCACTGTTCTTGGAGACTGGAACCGGTTCGCCAGTGAGCATGGATTCGTCAATATTTGTCTGGCCCTGTTCCACTACGCCATCAACTGCAATTTGCTCGCCGGGACGAACACGCACGAGGTCGCCTTTGACAACGGCTCCTATGGCCACATCAATTTCTTCACCGTCACGCACGACCCGCGCTGTTTTTTGCTGTAAGTCCAACAGGCGACGGATCGCCTGAGTTGTTCTACCACGAGCTTTTTGCTCCAGCGCCTGTCCAAGGTTAACCATACCGATGATGATTACGGCGGCTTCAAAATATACGTGGCGGGCAATTTCTGGAACCAGCGCAGGAAACAGTACGATGATAGTGGAATAAAACCAGGCAGTTCCTGTGCCCAGTGCAATCAGAGTATCCATGGTAGCCGAGCGGGATTTTAAAGACTGATATGCCCCGATGAAAAAATGCCGGCCCGTGTAATACATGATCCCGCCGGTGAGTATGGCAATCAATAACCAGGCAGCATGATTCAGGTTCCACCCACTGTAGATCGCAGGTGCATACATACCGTAAAACATCAGTAACACACCACTGCCCAGCGCCAGTGCAGTTTTGAGTATCAGGCTGCGAAAGTTTGCCTGGTTGGCCTGATCGGTTTCCTCCAGTGATTGAATCGGGTCAACCACTGCTTCAAACCCGGCACCAGCTACCGCTGCCACCAGGACATCACTACTGACGGTGCAGTCAACATTGACCTCACGACTGGCGAGATTGACACTCACATCAATCACGCCGGGGGTTTCCCTCAGGGCTTTTTCAATGGGTCGTTGACAGGATGCGCAGTGCATTCCGTCGATTTTCAGCAAAGTTGACGCGCTTCTTGATTTGGTCACTCGTCGATCCAGTGACTCAGGTCGCGGTCAAGTAATTGGGATAAATGCCGGATATCTGGCCGCAGCGTTTCACTCACAATGTCAACCATCTGCGGCGTCAGGGGAGTCGGGGACTTAGGAACCTTGTTCAACCGGGTGAGACGTTTGACAAAGCTCATCTTCTTGGTGCCATCCGGATTATATTTGCGTGCTCTCTGCTGCAGCGTATCGACTATCTTTCCATCACTGGTTGCCGGTACAAATAGTATTTGCTGCAACCAGCGATAACGGTACATCTGGCTCTCGTACCTACGCTCGAATTCTGTCTGGCCATCGAAGTCGACGTTAAGAAATTCCAGAATGCGCTTGTATTCCCCAAGCGTGTTGCTGACGAAATCATCGAACACGATAACGTGGGTCTGCTCGCGTCCGGCAATTTTGTACAGCTGCTCGATCTGCGCCCCAAAACTTGCAACCTCGCTGTAAAACAGCACTCGCGGTTCGAGGCAGCGCTTTGGAAGCTGCTCGCCTCTTTTACGCGCCGATTCGAGTTCCCAGGCTTCTGCAAAGTCAGCCTTGTCCTCCTGAAGCAGAAACTGCATACGTAAATGATAGGACGGCAACATTCTGAGCGGATTACGTACCAGTACCATGAATCGCGCTTTAGGGTTGAAATGAAGAATGTGTTCTATTGCCTCAGGTGCATAAAGATAAGACACCGACCCTTCACCCAGCGCCCGGTGTGAAGGCGTAGCATGAGCGAAACAGCGATCGAGATAATCCCTGTTGAGTTCCTCTGTATCAGGGATATAGCGGGTTTTTGTGAAGTAATGGGGCTCCTTCGGTCTCGAAAAACAAATTTGAGGATTGCGGGTAAGGTAGCGGCTGAGGGCTGTTGTACCACAGCGGGGAGCGCCGACCAGGAAAAAATCAGGAAACCTTTTGGATTCGGATTGGTTCAAAATATCACCTGACATACGGTAGTATGCAATCAATAAAATCGTTTACACCTCTGACCTGAAAGATCTCTTGTTAAGCACCCATTCCTGTCAGTACCAGCACCCTTCATAAAGGGTTACACTGGGCTATGATAGCAAACCCGGTCGTGCCCAGGCAGTTCTCTGATTGCTGATGATCTGAATCACAAATACTTGTAATGGTGAATAAAAAATTATATGTTCGCTAAATTAAACCTGTGTAAATTATCCTGCAAAACAACCCATTGGAACAATTAATGACTCGTACGCCCTTCTTGCAACTGACTTGTACTGTAATTGTGCTTCTTTCTTTCTATTGGAACCCCGCGTTGGCTTCAACGGAACCTGATGTGAACAAAGGGTCACAACAAACCTTGCAAATTGATATGGGAAGCTTCACGCCTGACCAGTCGGACTGGTCCCAAAAGCAAATAGCCAAATATGAAAAGAAAAAGAATACAGGCGACTTACCTCTTGCCATGCTAAAAATTGAACGACTGAATCTCGAGGCACCCGTCTATCTTGGCACGGACAGGATCACTCTCGACAGGGGCCTCGGCATAATCGAGAGTACAGCGTATCTTGGCGAAGTCGGTAACATTGGCATATCCGGTCATCGCGATGGCTTTTTCCGGCCGCTCAAGGACATCAAGCTGGGTGACACGATTGAAATTCTGACACCAACCGGCGTCGAAGAATTTGAAGTTTCTGATATCACCATTGTTGATGCGCTTGAAGTAAGCGTGCTGGACCCTACCGACACAACGGTACTGACGCTAATTACATGTCACCCGTTTTATTATCAGGGTTACGCCCCGGACCGTTATATTGTTCGTGCTATCCCGGTCGGTAGCGACGCAAATGCTTTCATTTTTCCGCCGGAAAATGCCACACACACCTTTGAGTAGCACCATTTACTCGCATAAATACGTCAAGTAATATACTTGAAGTAACAGCCGAACTGCATTAATGTTCAAGGTTCGAAGATTTGAATTCAACCAGAGGGATATACCAAAATGAAATTAATTAAAACTTTAATCGTAGCCAGCGCATTCTGTGCAGTATCTGCATATGCGCTTGATCCGGTCAGGACAGACATGTCCTGTGAGCAAATGGGTGAAAAATATGCCGTGACAGAAGCAGCAAAAGAACGATTTGCTGACCTCGTTGGCACATGTGAAGGAATTTATGAGATCAATGGTGCTTTATATGCACGCGCAGAAGCCATTATCCGTAATGTCAGGGGCCGTGTAGTTCGTCTGTATCTGCCTGCTACTGACCACACTTTCCAGGTAACTGCTGAAAGAGACGGCCGTGTATGGGTTGGAGACCAGAAAATGCGCATCGGCGACATGGGCCGTGGCGACAGAATTGGTATCTACCTGTCTATCGACAAGTTTGCTGAAGAAAAAGTTGACGAGATCGTTATGGCTAGCGCTGATGAAGTTACCCCTGATGCAGTCGAAGTTGAAGTTGTAACCGTTGAGATCGAAGAAGTTGAAGCATTGCCAACAACTGGCTAATTCAGCTTTACCAAACTGGTTATTGAACTAGAATTTTTCAATAACTAGTCTGAGAAAACAGAAACCCCTGTCGTTTTCGAATGGCAGGGGTTTTTTTATGAAAAAACAGGAATCCCCAAAATTCCTGATCTTCTATTGGAAACAAACATCCACTGTAAGGATGGGGCTTTCACCCTGATTGGCTTTACTCACTTCCTTGCACCTCGGCTCTGGTGCTAAGCTTAAGCTCTTGCAACGGAGGATATTCCTTTGATAACAAAAAAAATCTTTAGCGCCGTTCTTATCCTGATGTTAAACACGGTAGCGTATACCCAGGACGTGGTGACACAAGAGTCGCAACAGACCGTGGAAGTCACGACAGAGACTTCCAGCCAGGCTGTTACGATTCCCGACAGCATAGAGCAGGTTGACCTGTTTGCCCGTGATACTTATCGCGTCGATACCATCATCTGCCCGTTCAAGGGCGATATTGACTACAAGCCCGGTGAAATCGAATGTGGCCTGCTGCAGGTGCCGGAGAACCGTGAAGATCCAGGTTCACGCTTTATCGAACTCCACTTCATCAAGATGAACTCACGTTGGGACAAGGAGCATGAAGAATCCGGCGGCGACTATGCCGAAGATGAAGATGACCATGGAATCCCGGCAGGAAAACGCGATGACCCGGTCATCTACCTGACGGGCGGACCGGGTGCCAAGGCCACCTATTACGTGGGCCGGTTCAAGGACCACACGCTTCTTGATCATCGGGACCTATACATCCTCGAGCAACGGGGCATCGGTTTTTCGGGTGATTTCTGCCAGTTTTATGGACGCCGTAATCCTGCAGATGAAGAAGTGGAAACATTTGAACAAAACCTGACGCTTCCCCATGGTGATACCACCGATTGCGCGAACAATGCCCGAGCAGCGGGTGTCGACCTGAGTGGTTACAACACCATTGAAAATGCCCGGGACTTAAAGGCGCTGCGTCGGGCGCTGGGGTTTGAGCAATGGAATGTCTGGGGTATTTCATACGGAACGATTCTTGGTCAGGCATATATAAAGGAAGACCCGGAAGGTATTCTCGCGATCGTGCTGGATGCCAACATGCCGTTGGAAATTCGCGATACTGAAGAGTACTGGCGTGTCGTGCACTGGTATGAGCGTGATTTACAGAAACTCCAGGAAATCTGCCAGCGACAAGCGGATTGTGCAAAACGGTACCCGGATATTCCCGGACGCCTGCGTGAGGCAATCCTGTCCGTGGTTGATAACCCTATCGAAGTTGAAGTCAAAGATACCGAGCTCTTTCCCTCCGGCAAGGCCCGGTTTTTCCAGGACATCGTGGCATTTCTGCCCTTCATCTTCCTCTACGAGCAGGCCAGTTATCCCGGCCTGCCCGGCATGATTTATGCCTGGGCCGATGCAGTGGAGCGCCGTGACCCGGCATTTTTCAAGGCGTTGGCATCTGCAGCTGGAGGTGGTGGTTTCGGAGACGGCAGCCAGGGTATGCATAACGCCATTTTCTGTATCGATGGCGATTCAGAAGCGCAGGCAAGGGCGGGCAAAAAGGATCTTGAGGAGTATCCGGTTCTGGGTGCTGCTATCGGCTCTCATGAGTCGTACGATCGCAGTGTTGCCTTGTGTGATGAACTCGGTATGCTGCAACGGCCCGCTGAAGACTATGCTGCGGTTCAAACGGATTTGCCCGCGTTGATAGTTGAAGGTGATATGGATCCGATCACCCCTCCAGCCAATGCCAAGGCAATTTTGCCTGGCTTTGAGAATGCGACTTACGTGGAATTTCCGTTTGCCGGTCATGGTCCTACCAGGTCGGTGGAGTGCGCCGGTCACATGCTCAACAAATTCTACGACAGCCCCACGACAGAACCTGACCTGAGTTGTGTAGAAGAAATGGAAGAACCAGAAATGTGGGCGCCGATGTACGTCACGACTATCGCGCCAAAGCTGGCGGGTATGATGATTGAAGATAAAAAGTCTTTGTTGATTCCCGGTGCCTGGTTTGGTCTGTCCACACTGATATCGCTTATCGCATTCCTTAATCTTACTTTTGCACCCATCGGTCGGCTCATTGATGGAAAACGTGCCGCTGACGCTTCCGGCGCACGGTTCTTCGCCTGGCTGGCAGCCACATTGTCGGTGGTCGCACTGTGTATATTCGGTGCTGCTTTTGCGGCCACTGCTGAAGCCTCGGAGATGCTGCTGATTTTCGGTTTGCCACCGTGGGCCGGTTTCGGCGCCTGGAGCGGCTTGATTGCAGGTATTTTTGGCCTGGTTACGCTAGTCAAAACTCAGCGCGCGCATATGAATAAACGACTACCTTTTGGCACGATGCTGGGTCTCTCATTAACCGGCATTGCAGTTGTGGCGTTGAGCGCTTTCCTGTTCATCTGGGGGCTTGGTCCGTTCTAGAAAAGCGATCACTGTTGACACACTTAATCTAACAGTCTGCTACGACAGTGCTGTTTATTGGGGGATGCCATTGGCTCCCCCTCAACCTATTTAGGTTTGCCATTGCGACGGCCGCGAAACCACAAGACCAGGCCGCTGATCGAAAGAAAACCCAGGGCGAGGGCTAACAGGTCGTAAACAAGAACACCGATTGTGCCGAATATACGCCCACTATGAAGGTCCAGCAGCAGCCGCTCCAGGCTCGGACCTTCGCCGCGATACGATGCTGTGACAGCCTCTTGAAGGTCATCAGGTGCAGCCTCTGAAGTCACCCATAGCGGGCCAGCGCTGGAATCGTCGGCTTGCCGCCAGTTCAGCAATTGAGTATCAGCCTGCCAAAGCTGACCCGCTGATTTAACCGATACAATCGTGTTGTCGTACAGACCAATTGACTCAATCGGTGCCGCTCCAATGGGTACCCATGGAATTCTTTCGATCAGGTTCCCATCATGATCAAGCAGCAGCAGTTCGTTGCTACCTGCGGCAATCAAAATCTCGCCATTGAAAACCGCACCAACGCCATCTGAAATGGTCGCAACAGGCTTTTCATTGAGATACAACTGTGAACCGGCAAAACTCAGCCAGTCATCACCAACAGCGAAGCTATGGATTTTCTCCGGTTTGCCAAGTCCGTACCAGTCGAGCAAAAAAGACTGCGATACATGACGTTGATCAAGTCCGAGTCCATTTGAGTGGTTGATTGCCAGGCCACTGAGGACCATGAACAAAACGAAGATTGAGGCGCCGGCACCAAGCGAGCGATGGAGGCGGCGCGCCTTTGATGACTTCAGCTTTTTAAGATTCATTACTACAGTTGCTTTCGGTATGTAGAAAAAGAGCCATTGTCGCCAGGCGGGTCAGGGATTGTACAGATAATGTTGCTCCCGAAATACCATCAATTCTAACGTTGAGTCTGTTGTTATCTTCCAGTTCAGCATTTACAAATTGATCGGTAAAAGCAGGTGTTGCAACCTCACCGCCCCGATTTTCACGATAAGTCATCACCCTTAGATTCTTGATGTAATTGTTTTCGACGATTATACCCACGGTGATGGGTAGCTCTTTACCAATTTCATTAAGAACCCAGGCGGAACGCCCTGCCTGACACCAATAGCGCAGACGCAGAGCGGCGTAATCATGACCAAGTAGCTGCCGGACAGTTGATTTTCTGTCACCGCTGAGCCAGAGGAGATTTGGCTCAGGCGGTGAATCTACGAATGCACGGGTGAGGAACTCCAACTCGGTTTCATAAACCGTATCAGCGTAAACCAGTGCCGGCAACGACAGGGTCAGGACCAGTACAACAAAACTCTTTCTCCAGGCTTTCAGCATCCTTTAAAAACTGTAGCCCAGACCAATGTCAAACCCGGTGAAATCTCTGCCGTTCTGGCTATCCAGGTTATGATTGCGATCCCGGTAATCGAACTTGATCACGACATTTTTAGCAGGCCACCAGTTTAGTCCTACTTGCCACTGGTCGAATTTATCCTGGGAGCGGGCAGCATCGATATCTTCATAACGTGCGTAGAATCCGACCTTTTCGTTCAGACGGTAGCTGGGTTCTATGTACCAGCCGGTTTGTGTATCGGCATCGGCAGCTTCCACCGCATCACCTGAGAAATCCCAGCGGGAGTAGAGTGCGCGCAGGCCAAAGCCGTTGCGTTGGTAATCGACATGAGCTTCTACCAGGGTGCCGCTGTCCAGGCCGTCGTTTGAAACCTGGGATGGGTCAAACTGGTATTGGACAGTGACTGCCGCTTGCAGGCCGGGGATTCCGAGGTAGCGTAGACGTCCGGTTATCGCGCCATCGCTGGCGACTGCCTTGGCTACTTTTTGGCGTCCACTGCGGACTCTGAATGCATTGCTGCCAGTGGTTGACATTTCTAAACCGGAGGTAAACGCCAGATCATAATTCCAACCGGAACCCCAGCGGCCATTGAGCCCTGCACCACCTTCCCACCAGGTGCTGGGTACAATGATGCTCTCTACATCATTACGTTCCACACCGTAAAAGGTATCCGGTTCATGGGTCTCATTAAGGATACCCACGGGAAGCAGGAATAAACCTGCCTTGGCGTACAGGTCCTGACGCAGGTCAAACTCGATAAATGCCTGCTCAATTTCCACTTCGCCTGGCGTGTCTCCGCCGGTGTCCGCGACAAAGGCATGCTCGACTTCAACTTCTGAGTAAAACCGTGTCCTGTCATTGAACTGATGACCGAAAAACAGCACAAAACGGTGCAGGTCGAGCATTTCAACATCTTTGGAAGGATCATTGGCACTCAGGTTGTTGTAATGAAGTTCGCCATATCCTCCAATGGTCGTTCTGCTGGCTTCCACGACCTGTGGAGGGGCGGACTCCATCACTTCGGCAACTGCCTCGACCTTGGCGTCGGTCTCATCGGTTTGATCTTTTGTTTGTGCAAGCTCCAGTTTTAATTCATCAATCTGTTGCTGCATGGATTCGAGCCTGGCCAGCAGCTCGGCGTTACTCACCTCGGCCTGAACGGTTGTTGTGCAGAGTGCCAGGACCAGTGCAGTTGTGATTAACATCATCCCTGGTTTATTTGTGAATCTCATTTTAATTGCCTTTTAAGTGGTCTGAAAATTCGATTTGAGGATCGTAATGCAAATGAGAATGATTCACAATAACATTTACAAGTGAATAAATACTTAATTGATCCAGGTCAGGTAAATAATTGAAATCTTCTGTAAAGAAGACTCTCCAGGCTAAGAATTAAGCCAAATGTGACTGGAGAAGTGACCCTGTTATCGGTGAGGTGTAAGTGCGGGAGGTCAGGAATAAGTAACAAACAACCGGTTAGTCAGATTTGCTTCCGTTTAGCTAAGACTCAGATATCACGTACCGGCACAACCAGTACCGGTAGTTTTGATTTGCGAATAATACCGGCTGAGTAACTGCCAATCAGCACATCGTAGACAGCACCATGTCCATGGGTTCCGATGACGATTAAACCGGCCCCCAGAATATCAGCTTCTTTCAGTGTGGCTTCAACGCCGGAACCGCAAACCAATAAAGCCGAAGCATCCAGCCCGTCATCCAGCAACTTGTTGGCCAACGCTTGTACGCGACCCTGCTCCAAGGGAAATTGTTTGGCTACCTTTCTTCGCCTGGTTTCAGGGTCACCTTCAGGACAGACAAAATCCGCCTCGGCTTCCACGGCATGCAAAATATGCATACTTACCCCTGTGAGTTCTGCGATACCGCGAGCGGCCTCGACAACTGCATCGGTTGCAGGTGACAGATCGACAGCGACTAATATATTCAAGGGTAACCTCCAGCCGTTATGCAGGCAGCATTAGCGAAGCACGAAGTCATAGAACTAATCGGTAGAGCAACCGGTATTGCTTCTGGCCAGCCAGGACTTTCCGGAGACCATTGACCTCGTTCTTCCTTGTGACAATAAGATTTTAGCCCCGGAACAGGTGTTTACTCAAGTGTCTTCATGGCCTGTACACCGGGCGAATTCCCCAGTTAAGACGAGCTTTCTTCACCGCCGGGTATCCGGCCTGCTCGGTTTACCGCTGCCACGCAACAGGTCACCGCAATACATGACTTTGGTCACAACCAATTGAGAGTTTAAGGCTCTAATCTCCTTACAAGAAAAGTGGATTGGTAACGTTCGCAGTACTTAAAGCGTCCAATCTGGAAATAGAGAAAATCGTAGGGAGTAGTAAAGGGCGATGAGTATTACTGAACGAGCCGTTAAAAATCCTGCCGGTGTCGCAGTGGCAGTGGCTATTATTACCTTGTTTGGCTTGTTCAGCCTAAAAGGACTTCCGGTACAGCTTTTTCCTGAAATCGATCTGCCACAAATCAGTGTCTTTGCAGGTTGGCGTGCGGCCTCACCGCAAGAGGTTGAGTCTGAAATTCTCGATCCCATGGAAGAGGTTTTACAGGGCATGCCGGGTATGGAGGTCATGTCTTCAAATGCATTCAACGGCGGTTCCTGGATCAACATGGAATTCACGCTGGGTACCGATATGCAGGCCACATTGATGGAAGTTATTGGCAGGCTGAACCGTCTGCCATCAATGCCTGCTGACTCTGATCCGCCGGTTGTCAACTTGGGTGGAGGCGGAGGTGGTGCCAACCAGGCATTAAGCTGGTTCTTTGTACAGTTACTGCCCGGAACTGAGGGCAGCATCGAAGATTATAGTCAGTTCATCATGGACACGGTGAAGCCGAAACTTGAATCCATCGATGGTGTGGCCGGTGTTGAAATTAATGCGGGTGCACCTGAAGAACTGCAGATCACTATCGATCCCTACAGGGCCGCGGAATACGGCATTGAACTGGGATCAGTGGCTGCACGGGCCAGTCGCTCTACCGACGTTTCAGGTGGTTTTGTAGACGTCGGCCGACGTCAGTACACACTGCGTTTTGAGGGTCGCTACGATCCATTGCAATTCAAGGACCTGATACTGGAATGGCGGGAAGGACGGCCGATCCGGTTGGGTGATATCGCCGATGTACAGGTCGCACGTGGAAAGAAAACCCAAATAGCCATCCAGAACGGCAATCCTGCCATGAGCCTGAGAGTCGACCGGGCCAATGGTGCGAACGTACTGGGCACCCTGACACTGGTTAAAGAGGCTGTTGCCGAGTTACGTGAAGGTCCGCTGGCCGGTGCTGGTCTTGATATTCAACAGTCATTTGATGCCTCAGTATTTATTAAGCGGGCAGTCAACATGGTGACCAGTAACCTGTTGCTGGGAATATTATTTGCGGTTGGTGTTCTGTGGCTATTCCTGCGCGATACCCGTGCAACCATACTAATTGCCACTGCCATACCGATTTCCTTATTGTCTACATTTATCGTGCTCGATCTGACCGGGCGCAGCCTGAATGTCATTTCGCTGGCAGGGTTGGCTTTCGCGGTGGGTATGGTTCTGGATGCAGCTATTGTCGTTTCGGAAAACATACTGCGTCTTCGTGAGCGTGGAGAAACCCCGTCACTCGCTGCTCTTGCAGGGACCAGCCAGGTCCAGGGTGCCCTGCTTGCATCCACCGCCACAACCGTGGCCATTTTCCTGCCGGTATTGTTTCTTGAGGACGTGGAAGGACAATTATTTGCGGACCTTGCTTTGACCATATCAATCGCGGTGGTTATTTCACTGGTAGTGGCATTGACCATTCTCCCCACGGTAGCCGGAAGCTGGCTGAAACCGAAGAAGCTGGGCAAGGCTCAGTCGCAGACCTGGTCACGGCTGGCCCATTCATTGATGAAGGTCAGCGCAACCGGAAAACGCCGGTTCGTATTGATAGTTAGCCTGGTATCTGCCCCGCTGCTTGCAACCTGGTTGCTTTTCCCGCAAATGGATTACCTGCCACCGGTGAAGCGCGACGCGGTTGATGCCTTTTTGCAGTTTCCTCCCGGCTCAAATATTGAGACCAATGAAAAAGAAATTATCAGCAAACTGGTCGATCGTCTCCAGCCGTATATGGATGGTGTTAAAGAGCCGGCCCTGAAGAACTATTACATCCTGACCTGGCCGGGCGGCGGTACCATCGGTGCACGGGCACTGGATCAGAGCCGGGTAGGTGATTTACTTGAGATCGTCAGGAATGAAGTACTGGTAGATATTCCGGACTTCCAGGGCTTCGCGATGCAGGGCAACCTGTTTGGCGGCTTTGGCGGTGGTCGTGATATTTCCATGCACATACAGTCTGCTGACCAGGCTGGTTTGTATGCAGCGGCGGGCGAGGCCCAGTCTCAGTTAAGAGAGTCTTTTGAAGGCGCAAACGTCCAGACCTTTCCAAGCATAGAACTGGCTGAACCCGAACTTCGGGTGTTTCCTGATGATGCACGAATCAACGAAGTGGGTATGGATCGGCGTGGTGTTGCATCACTGGTCCGGACCCTCGGTAATGGCCTTTGGCTCGGTGAATATTTTAATGGTGAGAGCCGTATGGATATCATCATGCGTGCAGACGGCTGGGAAACTCCCGAGCAATTGTCTACGACTCCTATCATGACACCCAGCGGCGAAGTCGTTCCGTTGGGTGAACTGGTTGCAGTTGAACGGGCAACCGGTCCCGGCCAGGTACGCAGGGTCAATGGCAGGCGCACGGTAAGCGTCAACCTGAGTCCACCTGATAACGTTTCACTGGAAACTGCCATTGCGCAAATCAAAGCGGATGTCGAGCCCGGTCTGCGTGCAGTGTTGCCTGCCGACGGCTCGATTCAGTACGGCGGTAGTGCAGACAGCCTCACCGAGGCCATTCAGACCATGGGTCGAAATTTTATCATGGCCCTGTTTATCCTGTTTCTGCTAATGGCAGGTCTGTTCCGGTCACCCAAAGACAGCGCTCTTGTGATTATGACCATCCCGCTGGCAGGTGTTGGTGGCATTATCGCCATCCGCACTTTAAACCTGATCGTATTTCAGCCTATGGACCTGCTGACCATGATCGGCTTTATCATTTTGCTGGGCCTGGTGGTCAATAACGCGATTCTGCTGGTGGATCAGACCCGCCAGGCTGAACGCAAGGGAATGGGCCGGCATGAGGCCGTAGAAAATGCCTTACGAATCCGTTTGCGGCCGATCTTCATGAGTACGCTGACCAGCATTTTTGGCATGTTACCGCTGTTGCTCCTGCCTGGTGAAGGTAGCGTTATTTATCGCGGACTGGCGGCTTCGATCGTAGGCGGTATGAGCTTTAGCCTGATATTCACATTATTATTATTACCCTGCATGCTGCGTCTCGGCAAGGCAAAGCAGCTAGAAGTTATTGCACCGGAAACGGCGCACAGGACCACACTGGAATCCGTGGCCTGATCAAGGAGGTTGGAATGAATCGTTACACAAAAATTGCACTCGCTTTATGTCTGTTTCCCATGGTTGCATGGGCTGAGGATGCCGAGGAGAAGGCTCCGGCTTCACCCGTCATGGTGGAATCGGCCCAACGTGACACTTTTTCAGCAACCCTTTGGGTTTCCGGAACTGTTATTAGTCAAAATGACGCACGTATTGCCGCAGAAACCGATGGTCGTATCACCTGGGTGGCGGATGTTGGTTCCCGTATTGAACAGGGAGAAGCAATCGCACGTATCGACGCAGAGGACTTACGTCTGGATCTGGCCGATAGTGAAGCCCAGTTACTTAGTCTGAAATCACAGCTTAAGTATCGTGATAGCAGCTTGCAGCGCTTTCAAAAGCTCGCGGACAGCAATAATGCTGCAGCGACGCAACTTGATGAGGCGCAATCACAGCTGGATATGACCCGGCAGGAAATCAAGCGTGCAGAGGTAGCTATTGCACAGATAAAACGCCGTATCAGGCAAACAGAGGTGCTCGCACCGTTCCCCGGCATCGTCGTGGAAAGGGTGGTACAGATTGGTGAATTTGTTAACCGTGGCGCACAGGTTGCGCGCCTGGTGGATACCGAACACCGCGAAATCAGGGCACAGGCACCGCTTTCGGTGGCGGGCTGGATACGGGAAGGAATGCAGGTGTCAGTAGAGCATGGTAATCGTGAATCATTGAGCCCAGTCAGTTATGTCATTCCTGTTGGTGATGACCGCTCAAGAATGTTTGAGGTCCGCATTGCTGCCAATGATCCCGCGTGGATCATCGGAAGCCCGGTAAGGATAGCGCTGCCTAATAGTGAACCCCGCGAGTTGGTTGCGATTCCACGTGACGGACTGGTCTTACGTGGCAGCAATATTTATGTCATGCGGGTGAACAGTGATAACACAGTCGAAAAGATCACGGTAGAGACCGGAATTGGCCTGGGTGGCTTTGTTGAGGTCATTGGTAACGTGGAGCAAGGTGACCGGATTATTACCAGGGGTGGTGAACGCATCAAAGCCGGACAGGCGGTCACGATCGCTGAAGGATAGTACAAACAAACGGGGTCAGATCAGTTGATCTGGCCCCGTTACTCTGACCCAAAATTCAAGCCTATTGTGTTTGACGCCACAAATGCACCACCAGAGCGCCACTTAACAGGGAAACCATTGTCAGTATGGCGCACAGCATGATGTTGCCATATAGTCCATAGCCAATGGCAAACAGGGCGCTGTAAACTGCGATCGAGGCGAGAAGCACATTTAGCATCGCGACAGGCAAGTGGTCCTTTTCAGAGCTGCTTGCCAGGTCTTCACCATCGATATGGGCTTCCTGTTTAACTTTCTTCCAGCCACTGCCGCCGGGTTGCACCAGTCGTACAAAACTACGCAGGATTTTTGGATGGGTGGCCGGGGTTACAAGGGTGACGGTAAGCCAGCCAATAGTCGTCAACACAACACCGGCCAGTAGTTTTTGCCAGTCGCTCCATCCCGGCAGGTTGGCAAAGTTAAAGTACAGGGCGAAGACAAAGGAAATAACCATTGCCGATATCTCACTCCAGGCATTGATCCGCCACCAGAACCAACGCAGGATAAACAACAATCCGGTACCCGCACCGATGGTCAGAAGAATACTGAATGCCTGCAATGCATTCTGAAGGTAGAGAGCAAATGTGCAGGCAATAACCATAAGCAGTACGGTGGTTAGTCGGGCCGCTAACACCAGTTCCTTTTCGCTGGCCTCGGGTCGTATAAAGCGCCGGTAGAAATCATTCACAACGTAAGATGCACCCCAGTTGACCTGGCTGGACATGGTCGACATGTAGGCAGATATCAGCGATGCGATGACCAGCCCCAGCAGTCCATGGGGCAGGAATGTGAGCATGGCCGGGTAGGCCAGATCATGACCGATGACCGACTCGTTCATATCAGGAAAAGCCTGGCGCAGCGCGTCCAGGTCAGGAAATATCACGAGGGAGGCCAGTGCAACAACAATCCAGGGCCAGGGGCGGAGCGCGTAGTGACAGAACTGGAAGAATACCACAGCACCAATGGCGTGGTTTTCATTTTTGGCTGCCAGCATACGCTGGGCTACGTAGCCACCACCACCGGGCTCTGAGCCGGGATACCAGACACTCCACCATTGAACCGCAAGGGGAATAATGAAAACAGCCATCACCAGTTCGGTGTTGGAAAAGTCCGGCAGAATAGACAGTTTTCCAATGACATTCGGGTGAGCCAGTAATTCATTCAAGCCGCCAACCTCGGGGTGATTTACCGCAACAACGGCGGCCACCACGGCACCTGTCATGCTGACCACGAACAGGATCAAATCAGTGAGAATAACCCCCAGGAAACCACCGGCAGCGCTGAATATCGCGGTCACGACACCGGCGATCAGCACGGTTTGCAGTGGGGTAAGACC